>JAITDK010000015.1 GCA_031282605.1 Oscillospiraceae bacterium | reverse complement strand
GTCCGCCGAACAGCACCGCGAGGCGAGGCGCAAGCAGGACGCAGAGACTCTAGCAAGGAAACTGTCCAAGGGCGTGATCCTCGTCAGCGCGCGCGCCGGGGAGACCGACCGCCTGTACGGCTCCGTTACAGCGCAGGAAATCGCCGAGGCGCTGAACGCCCAGTATCACGTCAGTATTGAAAAGCGCCGCGTCGAACTGCCCGAACCCATCCGCGCGCTGGGCGAGTACCCGGTGACGGTCTGGCTGTACGCCGGGGTTGAGGCCGACATGATCGTCAAGGTGGCGGCCAAGGCGTAATGCAATCCCCTTTCGCCCGCATTCCGCCGAACAACCAGGACGCCGAACGCTCCGTGCTGGGCGCGATGATGCTGGATCGCGAGGCGCTGACGCTGGGGCAGGAGTTGTTGCGCCCCGACGCATTTTATCAGCCCGCGCACAAAGAGATATTCGACGCGATGGCCGCGCTGACGCTCGCGGGTCAACCGGTCGACCTGGTGACGCTGGACGCGGAATTGGCGCGGCGCGGCACGCTTGACGGCGTAGGAGGTCTGCCCGCGCTGGTCGCGCTAAGCCAGTATATCTCTACGACGGCGAACGCGCGCGCGTATATCCAGATCGTCGATGAGAAACACACGCTGCGTACGCTGATCCAAGCGGCGGAGACGATCCTCTCCGACGCGTACTCCCAGTCCAAGCCGCTGGAAGAAATACTCCAGCAGGCGGAGCGCGCGATATTCGACGTCGCGATGAAGACCGCGGGCAGCGAAGCGCTGATCCACATCCGTCAGATACTCTCGCGCACATACGAGCGCATTGAGAAATTGTTCGCGCTGAAGGGCGCGATCGACGGCGTGCCGACGGGGTTCATTGACCTGGATCACCTGCTGACCGGATTCCATCCCGGCGAGCTGATAATAATGGGCGCTCGCCCGTCGATGGGTAAGACAAGCATCGGCATGAATATCGTCGAGAACGCGGCGGTGCGCGCGGGGAAGATAGCGGCGGTCTTTTCACTGGAGATGCCGCGCGAACAGATCGCCATGCGTATGCTCTGTTCGGAGGCTCACGTGGATATGCAGGCCGTGCGCACAGGCACGCTGCGCGACGACGACTGGCTGCGGTTATCCACCGCGTTGGGACCGCTGGCCGCGTCGAACATGTACATTGACGACACGCCTGGTTTGACGCCGTCGCAGCTGCGTTCGCGCTGCCGCCGTCTCAAGATTGAGCACGGGTTGGATCTGGTGATGGTGGACTACCTGCAGTTGATGGGTTCGGATACGAAGTCGGAGAGCCGCCAGGTCGAGGTGAGCGCGATCTCCCGCGCGCTGAAGGGTATAGCGCAGGAACTGCGGGTACCGCTGATGGCATGCGCGCAGTTGTCACGCGCGAACGCGGCCAGATCGGACAAGCGACCCATGCTGAGCGATCTGCGCGACTCCGGCTCGATTGAGCAGGACGCGGACGTGGTGATGTTCCTGCATCGCGAGGAGTATTACGATCCGGATACGGAGGACAAGAACATTGCCGAAGTAATAGTAGGCAAACAGCGCAACGGCGCGCTGGGCACGGTGAAACTGGCCTGGCAGGGACAGTATACCCGGTTCGCGAACCTGGAGAAGCAGCATGGTTGATTAATGGTTGATGAGGTGATACGGTGATACGCATGGGTATCTGCACATCCCCGGATAAGGCCGGGATTGTAAAGCGCATCGGCTACGATTACATCGAGATGAACTTGTCCGCGACGGCGGCTATGACCGACGCCGATTACGCGTCCGTGAAGGAATCGCTGGCGAAGGCGGAAATCAAGGCGGAGGCGTTCAACGTGATGGTGCCCGGTCAGTATCATCTGACGGGACCGGACGCTGATCTCGCTCCGGTCAAGGAATACTTGAGCCGCGCTGTTCCGAGAGCGGCGGAGTTGGGCTGCAGGATGATCGTGTTCGGCAGCGGGGGAGCGAGGAAGGTGCCGGAACGATTCTCGGCGAACGACGCGTGGACGCAGTTGATTGAATACCTGAAAGCAGCGGCGGAAATTACGCGCGGTTATGGCATCACGATAGCGATCGAACCGCTGCGCAAGGCTGAGACCAACATTATCCACACTGTAAAGGAAGGCGCGGCGCTCGCGGCCGCCGTCGATGATCCAAACGTGGGGGTGCTGGGGGATACGTACCATATGTACGCCGAAAGGGAAGCGTATAGCGCGCTGATTGAGGCGCGGGGCAGGCTTCGGCATGTCCACACGGCGGAGAACGTCACGCGCGCGTTTCCTTCGGAGGGGGACGGCACGGATTACAAAGGGTTGTTCGCCGCGCTGCGGGAAGCGGGGTATGACGCGCGCGTCAGCGTAGAAGGCGGATGCAAGGATTTCGCGTCCGAGGCCGAGGCCGCGCTGGCGACGTTGCGCAAGGCTTTATGTTAACGTTAGGTTAGTCAATTAGTTGGTTAGGAGGTTTTAGAATTATGTTAGTCAACGCGAAGGACATGCTGATTAAGGCGGCGACCGAGGGTTACGCGGTGGGTCAATTCAACATCAACAACCTGGAGTGGACGAAGGCGGTGCTGATTGCCGCGCAGGAGTTGAACGCGCCCGTTATACTGGGTGTATCAGAGGGCGCGGGGAAGTACATGTGCGGTTTCAAGACAGTGGCGGCTATGGTGAAGGCGATGGTAGAGTCGCTGAATATAACGGTTCCGGTTGCGCTGCACCTGGATCACGGCTCGTATGACGGGTGCTTGAAGTGCGTAGAGGCGGGGTTCAGCTCGATTATGTTCGATGGTTCGCATCTGCCGCTGGATGAAAACATTGAGAAGACGCGCGAATTAGTGAAGCTGTGCGCGGAAAAGGGTCTGTCGTTGGAGGCCGAGGTAGGTTCGATCGGCGGCGAGGAAGACGGCGTGATAGGCATGGGCGAGGTGGCCGATCCCAATGAATGCAAGAAGATAGCCGATCTGGGAGTTACGATGCTGGCCGCCGGGATAGGCAATATACACGGCAAGTATCCGGCGAACTGGAAAGGCTTGGATTTCGGCGCTCTAGAGAAAATTCACGCGGCAACGGGGAGCATACCGCTGGTTTTACACGGCGGAACAGGCATCCCGACCGACATGATCCAGAAGGCGATCAGCCTGGGCGTGGCGAAGATCAATGTGAATACGGAATGCCAGCTATCGTTCCAGGCCGCGACACGCGCGTACATAGAGTCGGGCAAGGATCTGATAGGGAAGGGTTTCGATCCGCGCAAGCTGCTCGCGCCGGGCACGGCGGCCATCCAGGCGACGGTCAAGGAGAAGGTGGAGCTGTTCGGCAGCGTTGGTAAGGCGTAAGGGTTAACCCGTCTTCTACTGACGGTAACGAGGTACCCCCCCCGCCCGATGCGTTGAAACGTCCCCTCCGCCATTGCGGCGGAGGGGACATTATACGTAAGACGCCTCTCACGTTGACCT
This sequence comes from Oscillospiraceae bacterium, assembly GCA_031282605.1. Lineage (GTDB taxonomy): Bacteria > Bacillota > Clostridia > Christensenellales > Aristaeellaceae > BNUH01. The sequence goes on along the minus strand of JAITDK010000015.1, from coordinate 7,102 downwards.
TTCATGTTTCATCAGCATAGCCGTAGCAGCCGTTGACTGTTAGAAAAGCGGTATGAACTCCAATCCCGAGTTTTCGTTCGTAAGGGAATAACGGGACTCAACGTAGGCTGAATACTCTTCGCGGGTAATGGTGGTCCTGACTCCGTCGCCGTCGATCCGGAAGTACTCTGGCTCGGTTGCAGACGGTACGCTTTCCGAACCGACAGCCTCTATCAACTGCAATTCAGCGCTGCCTGGGATTAAAATACTCACTTCATAGATGTTATCAGCCGCCCCGCTGCTGGAATCGATATTAAACGTCCCTTCTTGATCCAGTACGAGCGAGTGACGCTCCCAGTATTCGTCCACGTTCGTCACCGCATTGTCAACCCAGGTGAATACCGCCCATATGCTGAGGTCTTTCGTCAGCCATATCAGCTCTTCAACGCCGTCGCCGTTCAGGTCGCGCAGCGCGTATCCGATCTCCTGTTCGGTCACTGCCATTGAGAATTGAGACGGCCAGCTAACAACAACGCCGTCAGCTTCTCCAGTAAAGTTATCCGGGTCGCTCGCCATAAACGCTTCCATATAGCTGCGCACAGCCTCGATCAAGTCGGCATAATCCGGCTCTTCGCCAGCCAGCAGATTCGTCAGCTTTGTCGTAGCCAGTCCATCCAGCTTATTGAACGGCGCTTCGATGGCCCAGTAGTCGCCTTCCGCGTGAATCCGATCGCGCAGGAACAGCCCGACGCCGTCATCCGTCAGATAAAAGTCGATGTTGTAATACTCCGGATCAGCGTTGTCCAGATAATCCTCGGCGAACCGTTCCAAGAAATCCTCCGAAGCCTCAACCGGGTTAATCATCGTGAACGTTCCATTCAGGATCGCCGAACGCAGCGCCTCGCCCATGGTCAGGTAATCGCTTAGCTGCGTGTCAGGCTCGCCTGTGGTGAGATCAAACACCAGCGCCTGGATATCCGCCCACGGATGCGCTATGCTCGCTCCCGAGAAAAAATATTCTGTGCGCACGCTGAGATAGCGGCCGCCCAGAAGCGCGTACGCGGTCTTACCCTCGACGGTATCCCACGCGCGGTCGACGTCTTCATCCAGGAACGTGTCGGTCGAGAACCAGCGGAGATACGCATTCAGCAGTTCTTGCACGTCCGCGTCGTCCAGTCCTTCGACGTACACATACTCAATCCGAGACTCGCCGCTCTCCGCTGTCTCAATGGCGATGGTCACGGGAGGCCGAACCTCCGGAGCCGCTTCGGCAAACCCGCCCGTTAATCGCGCGGGCAGCGCGAGGATGAGGATTATCAGAATAGCCGCGAGTTTTGTCCATGTCATACGCATCATGGCGTTAATCTCCCTTACCGTATTATGGCGCTTACACCGTCTATATAACAAACGTAACAACGGACAAGATTGTTTCACCATACAAAAAAAGGACTGCTGTGCGTCTTGACGGCAGTCCTTCGATCAATGTATTAACCCAGCGTCGTTCTGTTCAGCCCAATGAAGCACCCTTCGGCAGGCATATGATCCTGCCGGTCACGAAGTCCGCAGGGGTCAGCGTTGGATTCGCCGCCAGGATAGACGCCGTGGTGACATGGTACATGGCCGCGACTGACGCCAATGTATCGCCCTTGAGCATCAAATACGGCTCCAACCCGCTGTCGGCACACGATCCGCGGCTTCCCTGCGGCGGGATGCACAGCGTCTGGCCTTCTTTGAGCGCGGTCAGATCGACGCCTGGATTGGCGGCCGCCAGCGCACTGTACGACAGGTTATAAATGACCAGCAGATCGTAGAATGTCTGCCCCGTCGTTACATAGTGGGTGGTATGCCCCTCGCTGCATGAAGGCTTGGCGATCGGCAGGCATATCACTTGCCCGACAAGCAGCTGATCCGGCGCGGTACCGGGGTTCGCCGCCAGCAGTTCCGCCAGATCAAGGCCGAACCTGCGCGCGATCAGGTAGAAGCTGTCGCCCTTTTGCACCGTGTACGTTTTACCGCTCGGGCAGATCGGCGCGGGGGGTATCGGATCCACCGGTTCGGGCGTTACGCACGGGATAGCCACCCTGGCGTTCACCATTAGGCAATCGGGATGCAATCCAGGGTTCGCGGCGAACAGATCGGCCAGCGTCACTCCGTATTTTTTCGCGATCGTGAACAGCGTCTCGCCGCACTGCACGCAGTGGACGGTCGGCTTGCACGGCGCTGGAACCGTGGGCGCCGCGGGCGTTCCGGGGACGCAGACCGTCATGCCGAGGGTCAGGTTATTCGGGTCGACGGTCGGATTCAGCGCCTTGATGGCGTCGATCGTCGTGCCGTACCACAGCGACAGCGTATAGAATGTATCGCCCTTCTGGATCACGTGCGCGATCGAGCCGCTGCAAGGGCCTGCGGGCGGGGTCGGCGGGGTCGGCGGGGTCGGCGGCGTGACTGCGCCCTTCTGCGGTATGCATACGACGTCGTCGGGCTGCAGTTTCTCGGGCGTGAGCCCGGGGTTCACGGCCAGTATCTCATCCAGCGTGATGCCAAACCGCTGCGCCAGCGCATAGAGCGTGTCGCCCTTCTGGATCACGTACGGCACGCCATCCTTGCAGAATACCGGGCCTTGATAATCCGGGATACACAGCCTGCTGCCGATCTCCAGCTTATCGGGGACGACGTTGGGGTTGGAGGCCATCAGATCCGACAGCGGCACGCCGAATTTCAGCGCGAGCGTATAGAGCGTGTCGCCCTTTTCCACCACATGTATGACGCCGGTCTCGCAGAACGGCTTGGCGTTCTCCACGGGCAGGCAGATCACATCGCCCGGCTCCAACGCCTGAGGATTGACCAGCGGGTTCGCCGATAGCAGATCGGCCAGCACGATGCCAAACCGCAGCGCGATGCTATAGAACGTGTCGCCTTGGCGGATTATGTACGGCGTGCCCTTCGGGCAGAACGGCGCCGGCTCGGAACCCTTATCGGGGATGCAGATCAGATCGCCTTCCTGCAGTTTCTCCGGGTTCACGCCGGGGTTCGCCTCGAGCAGCGTTACCAGCGGTATGCCGAATTGGATGGCGATGGCGTACAACGTGTCGCCCTTACGGATAGAATACGTCGTACCGTTCGCGCAGAACGGCGAAACCCCTCCGCCGCCGGGAATGCATATCTTCTGGCCTGGCTCCAACCTCTCGGGCACGACGCCGGGGTTTGCGACCAGCAGATCGTTGATGGGGATGCTGTTGCGCCTGGCGATATCAAAGAGCGTGTCGCCCTTCTGGATCGTGTACAGCGCGCCGGTGCACGCAGGCACATTGCCTCCGCTGGGTGGCAGCGGAACGCATATAACCTGCCCGATCTCCAGTTTCTCCGGGTTGATGCCAGGGTTCGCGGCCAGCAGCGCGGCCAGCTCGACATTGTTCCACTTGGCGATGTCGAAGAATGTGTCGGCCTTGTGGATCGTGTAGCGCACGCCGTTGCACGGTTGGATTGTCGCCGCCTGAATCGCGGGCTGCGGTTTCGGTTCAGGGTCGGCGGGTTCGGCGGCGGGCTGCGGTTTGGCGGCGACCTTGAACAACTCGGCTGCGTCCTCGGCCTTTAGCGTCTCGACCGGCTCTATGGGCGCGGGCGAAGCCGCCTGTGAGGCGGGTTCGGAGACCTTCGCCCGAGCGGCGGACTGGGCTTCCGACTTCGCCGCTTCCTCAACTGGTGCTGGCTTCGCGGCCTCCTGCACGACGGGCTGCGCGGCTTCGACGGCCGGAGCGGGCGCTGCGGACGGCTTTACCTCCAGGCGCGGCGCGGCGGACGGTTCCTGCGCAGGGGTGTTCGCCGCTGACGGCTGGATTACCTCGATGGGCGGTTCGACCTTGAGTTCGGTCGAGTGCACGACTGTATGCTCATCGTAGGGTTCAGGTCCGTATGACACGGGCGTAATCTCGCCCAAGTTTGTGTTGATATCCGTGGTTCCCTCGATGCTGCCGCCCCGCTCGCCGTCCGCTGTCTCCTTGACGGTCTCAGCCGCCTTGGTTTGGGCCGACGCTGTCTTATTGGGGATGCAGAGGATCTGTCCCGGCTCCAGCTTCTCCGGATTCACGCCTGTGTTAGCCTGGAGCAGCTCAATTAGTCCAACGCCAGTCTTACGCGCGATCTCATAGAGCGTGTCGCCCTTGACCACTATGTAGCGCGTACCGCTGCAGGCGGGAGCGGGAGTGCCGCCGGAGCCTGGTTTCTGGGGGACGCAAATGATCTGACCGACATAGAGCTTCTCCGGGTTCACGCCGGGGTTCGCGGCCAGCAGCGCGGCGATCGTGACGTCGTTCTTCTGCGCGATAGCGAAGAAGGTGTCGCCCTTGGCGATCGTGTACTGCGTGCCGCTGCACGTGGGTTCCAGCGGCGGGGCGGGCTTCTTGTTAGGGATGCAGATGATCTGCCCGACGTAGAGCTTCTCCGGATTCACGCCGCTGTTGGCGGTCAGCAGATCGGCCACGGCGACCTCGTGCTTGACCGCGATGGCATAGAACGTGTCGCCGCGCTGAATCGTGTACAGCGTACCATCGCACTCAGGCGGCTTCACGCCCGGTTTGGGGATGCACAGCATCATACCGGTGAACAGCTTCTCCGGATTGACGGATGGGTTAGCCGCGATCAAGTCGGCCAGCGCGATCTTGTGCCATTGCGCAATGGCGTAGAGCGTGTCGCCGCGCTTCACCGTGTACAGCGTGCCGTCGCACGCGGGCGGCGTGATAGGTGGTGTAGGCGCGACCGCCTTGGGCAGGCATATAATCTGACCGACATAGAGCTTCTCCGGATTCACGCCTGGGTTGGCCTTGGTCAGATCCGCCAGTACGATTTTGTTAGCCTGGGCTATAGTGTAGAATGTATCCCCACGCTTGACGGTATAGATGGAACCGCTGCAGGCGGGCGCGGGAGCGGCCGCCTTTGGCACGCACACAGTCTGGCCGACAATTAGTTTTTCGGGGTTTACGCCAGGATTCACCTCAAGCAGCGCGGTAACGGTGACGCCGTGCTTGAGCGCGATGGCATAGAACGTATCCCCGCTCTGAATCGTATAGACCTCGCCCGCGCAGCCCGTCTTGGGGATGCAGATGACGTCGCCTTCATAATAGAGCTGCGGATTCAGGCCGGGATTCGCCCTGAGAATGGCGTCCACTGTGGTCTGATATCGCTGCGCGATGCCGTACAGCGTCTCACCGCGCCCTATCACATACGCGCTTGCGCCGGGTCCGCACTGCGACGCGGCGTTTGTTTCCTGTTGGGCCTCCGCTCCGGTCGGTTCAATGGCCTCAGGGTTGTTTAGTGATCGTTGATCGCTCATCGCGCACAACTCCTCCTGTTTTGAAATCCACTCCATCTTATGTGATAGAAGGCGGCGGGTGCTTTTCCCCTCGTGAGGGCGACGTAATTATCATCGAAATCTAGCAGCGGACATAGCAAGAATCCGCGCCGTGGATCGTCTAATCTTAGGAGAGGTTTTGTTCGCGTCGAACTGGTACAAGCGCGGCTCGATCAAAATCGACAGCTCTTGAGATCTAAAGAATGCGTTGAAAACAAGTAATTCTTTAAATTTTGGGAAAATATGAGATTTAGGGCTTCACAAACCGCTGGCTGTGTGTTAGAATAACTGCAGGTGGGATAAACGTTATCCAATTAGAGCAGTTTCGGCAATGTTCGACAAAACGGCTGTCATACTTCGCAGCGCGGCGGGCGAGGGGACGACCGGACGAACGGAGCCGGAAGACACAACAAACATAAGATGATGAGGCTAGAGGCGGAGGGGTTAGGATGGACAACATTCGACTGATGATCGTAGACGACAACTTGGAAGTCTGCGGGATGCTCAAGGAGTTTTTCTCCAAGCAGGATAGTATCAGCCTTGTAGGCGAGGCTCACGACGGTATCCAGGCCATGGCTCTAATAGAGTCCGAGCATCCGGATGTTGTGCTGCTGGACATGGTCATGCCAAAGATGGACGGGTTCTCCGTGCTGGAGTGCCTGGCGCATAGAAACATGCCCAACACGCCGGCTATCATCGCGCTAACCGCACTGAACCGCGACGACTTCATCGTCAGGACGATTGCGCTGGGCGTGTATTACTATATGCTCAAGCCGTTCGATCTGGCCGTGCTGCTGCAGCGCATACAGGAGGCCGTAGCCAGGAGATCATTACCGAGACATGAGTCAAACGTTCAGCCAATGATGGCCTCGATACCGCCGCAGCGGTCGCTGGATGAGCGGATCACCAACGTGTTCCTGACCATAGGGATACCCGCTCACATAAAGGGGTATCAATTCCTGCGCGAGGCGGTCAAGATGGTGCTGGAAAGCCCTGATATGATCAACCGTATTACCAAGGAACTATATCCTGGAATCGCGCGCAAGTTCAATACGTCGTCCAGCAAGGTTGAGCGCGCGATACGCCACGCTATAGAGGTAGCGTGGGGACGCGGGCGTATCGACGTACTGAACCAAGTGTTCGGCAACAACGTCTGCTCGCTGGACGCCAAGCCCACTAACGGGGAATTCATCGCGCTGGTATCGGATAAGCTGGCGCTGGAGCGCAGCGCGTGAGGGAGACAGGCTAACGCACAGTTAGTGGGTATTAAACATAGATATTTCAGCGGACGGCCAATGACCGTCCGCTTTCGCGTCGACATAGCCAGCGTCTAGGCAGAGATTTTGCGGGGATGAATCGGGCGGTTCAGGGCTAAATGTGACAATGCCGTCTAGTGCCGCTTCGAGCGGTTTTATGCCATGGGTGTTCGCTCCCGACGTCACAGGATTCGAAAGGGCGGATAGCCCTTCGCAGGGTCAGGGACGCGGCGCATCCGCGCGATCGGGAGGTGCGCTGCGCGCCCTCGCTACGCTCAACTCACGTCCCCCTCCCGACCTCCCCCGGGCTTGGAACGGGAGAGCGGGGGAACCTGTTACGCTACGGAACAGACTATCCAGGTACAACCGGCAATCCGAAGCCGGTAGACTGTGTATCACGATGGTCCAGGCGAAGCCTGGTCAGGTTTCGAAAGGGCGGATAGCCCTTCGCAGGGTCAGGGACGCGGCGCATCCGCGCCTTCGGGAGTGGGACTCACGTCCCCCTCCCGACCTCCCCCCG
>JAITDK010000319.1 GCA_031282605.1 Oscillospiraceae bacterium | reverse complement strand
TACGCGGCGTCCGCGTTTACCTTTGTCTTGTAGGTGGCATTCGGGCTTGCAGTCGGCTCGCTGGCAAGCAGGTTCAATGTCTTCATGAACCGTTTGTCGATCGCTTTATGCTCTGTCTTGATCCGCGAGAACTCTTCGAAGTTATCCATGCGAACTCCTCATGTATCACCTAATATGTAGATGCCTCTTATATTCACCATTCTCGCCGGATTCCTCCTATGATTTTCCTCAACTGGAATGTTTTGGGGTAGGGGGAGTCTCCGTTTGGGAGATGTTACCATGGCAATCTTTTCATGGATTCTGGTGGCTTTGCGGTTTCACAGTTCGATCGGCACTACTTCTAGGGGAGATTCGACGAGTTTCTTATAAGCCCTTTTGATATCGTACTATAATGTTGTTGCTCTTTCCATTCTCCCTTCCTGCATCCCCTCTTTTTTTCAAACACGCCCTAATCTCTTTCTGATTGAGATTTTCCATTTACACAGTTCTTTATATGCTCGCGATAATCCGTCCGGCGACCCCATGAAAACGCAGGCTGCGCCATCAGTCCATCCGTACCTTATTTCATTGTCTTTCAAACCCCACCGGATTTTTCACGAACATGCCACTCAATATTCCCAGATCAAACCAGCCCCCATAACCCCCTCTTCCTCTCAACCATCTCCCTCACCTGTCCAATATACCTATGTGACTCCATCATGTTCGCCGCACGCTCTATCCTCAATCCCTCGCGGGGATCGCGCCTCACGCGCTTGCTGATCCCGCCCGCGCCCAGCGCGAGTATGCTGACCGTCTCCTCCATCATATCAATATTATATACGCAGATATAGCCTGGTTTCGCGTAGCCTACGTTCTCCAGATCCCCCGCCATCTGCTTCTGCCTGTACAGGTAATACGGCGCCATATCCATCGCTCGCGCCGCCTCCATGCCCTGCGCAATCATCGATTCCGCAGTTTCAGCGTCCGCAGCCACGAATGATTCATTCTCATGCAGCCGCGACGCACGCTTCAGCGCCAGCGTGTGAACCGTCAGGCTTTCGGGATTCAACCCGCGCACCGCCGATAAAGTATTCTCGAAATCATCGGCGGTCTCTCCCGGAAGCGCGGCGATTAAATCCATATTGATGTTGCCGAACCCGAGAGCCCGCGCCCTCTCAAACGACTCCACGGTCTGCGCTGCCGTATGTCCGCGTCCAATCAACTCCAGCGTCACGTCGTTCATCGTTTGCGGGTTAATGCTGACGCGCGTCACGGGATGCCGTCGCAGCACGGTTAGCCGCGCCTCGTCCAACGTATCAGGCCGCCCGGCTTCGACGGTGTATTCCATCACGTCCGGAAACGCCGCGTCCAAAGCGGTAAGCGCGCGATCCAGCCGAAGCGCGTCTAGAGCGGTCGGCGTGCCGCCGCCCATGTACAGCGCGCGCGGCGATAACCCCGCTTCATCCATCATACGCCTCGTCTGCTGAATCTCGTATACGAGCGCGTCTACATACGCGTCGATCTTGCGCGGATCCCTGGGTATCGTTTCCGTCTTGAACGAGCAGTATGCGCATTTTGACACGCAGTACGGTATGCCAACATAAATATCCACAGCGTTTGGCGGCACGGTCAAGAACGGCGATTGAGCGCGGGAGATCTCCCCCAGCAGCACGGCCTTATCCGGACGCACGTCATACTGCCGGATGAGCGAGCGCTCCGGGTCGGGGTCAGCGTCGGCCAGGCGTTCGGCGTATAACCGCGTCGGACGTATGCCGGTCAGCGCGCCCCACGGCGGGATGCGACCGGTTATGTCCCTTAACAGGTAGTAGCAGCATTGTTTCGCGGCGCGCTTCATCAGGCGTTTCTCGCGCAACGCGAATAGCTCCGGCGTTTGTCCGTCAGGAGTGGGTATCGGCACTCGCCATTCAAACGACGCGCCGCCATATTCGCAGCGTTCGCGCCACAACCCATCCGATTCGACATGCGAATGCGTCAGACGTGCGTCCGCGCCGTCGCATGACTCGCACACCCTCGCGCCTGGCAGCATCATCCGCATTACGTCGCGAATATCGTTCGCAAACGCCGGCAGGTTCGTTTCCAGCGATACCATCATATAGAGACCGCCTAGAATCGCCGTCTGCTGTCGACCAATATCGTCACGGGCCCGTCGTTGATCAACGCGACATCCATGTGCGTCTGGAAAACGCCTGTTTCGACATGCAGGCCATGGCCTCTCAACTCTTCACAAAACGATGCGAACAATCCGTCCGCCAATTCCGGTCTGGCAGCTGCAATAAAACTAGGCCGACGGCCTTTGCGTACGTCGCCCAGAAGCGTGAATTGCGACACCGCCAGCGCCTCTCCGCCTACGTCCGCCAAGGAGAGGTTCATCTTCCCGTCAGCGTCCTCAAATACCCTAAGCCCGGCAGCCTTCGCCGCTGCGTAACGGATATCCTCTATCGTGTCCCCATCCTCCACCCCGGCCAGGATAAGGAAACCCTTGCCCGCTTGTCCGACTATCTGCCCGTCGACCGTTACCGACGCGCTCCGCACGCGCTGTATAACTAATCTCATATCGCTGCTCCCAACGCCTCAACTGGTCAGCCTGAATACCTCGACGACGTCCGATCTCTTCTGAATACCCTTCATCACTTTATCCAGCTGATCCTTGGAGTTTATCTTAATGGTCATGTGGATTGTGCACGAGCCGTTCTCATGCGCGTGGGCATGGATCGTCATCACCTTAACGTTCATGATCGCGAGCAGCGCCGCCAACTCGCCCAACAGCCCGTCGTGATCCGCCGCGACAATCTGTATATCCGCGTTGAACACATTGTCGGCGGGACACTCGCGATCCCATTTAACCCCGACCATGCGCTCGCTCTCCCCCGCTTGCTCGGCGCGGGCGTTAGAACAGTCGGCCTTGTGCACCGTCACGCCGCGCCCGCGAGTGATATAGCCGACTATCTCGTCACCGGGCACTGGGTTGCAGCACCGCGCGAACCGCACCAGCATACCCGGGTCGCCCGCCACGAACACGCCGTGACTCGACGCCAGCTGCTGCCGCTTGGCGTTCTGCTCGGCCAGCATGGACGCTTCCGGCTGCTCTAACGCCTTCGGCGCAGGTTTCTCGCGGCGGTGACTCTCCTCTATCAAGCGCGAAATTACGTGCATCGCGCTGATCATACCGCACCCGACCGCCACATACATGTCGTCCATATCGACGAATGAATACTTGCGCAGTATTACATCCGCCAGATCGGGCTTGAGCAATGTCGCGATGGGAACGTTGTTACGCTGCGCCTCGTGCTCCAGCATTGTGCGGCCCAGCTCGATATTCTCATCCTTGAACTGTTTTTTGAAGTATTGCCTGATCTTAGACTTCGCCTGCGACGTCTTGACTACGCGCAGCCAGTCGCGGCTCGGCCCGCGGCTAGACGAGCTGGTCAGTATCTCCACGAAGTCGCCGGTCTGCAGTTCCGTGCCCAGCGGCACGACGCGCCCGTTGACCTTCGCGCCGGTACATCGATTGCCTATTTGGGTGTGGATGCGGTACGCGAAATCCAGCGGCGTCGCTCCCTTGGGCAGATCGATGATCGCGCCCTTGGGCGTAAAGACGAACACCTCGTCGCTGAACAAGTCCACCTTCAGCGAATCAATGAACTCGCGGCTATCC
>JAITDK010000258.1 GCA_031282605.1 Oscillospiraceae bacterium | reverse complement strand
CCCTTGCTCCATATCGTCCGTATACTGCGGGTTCGGCCCGGCGAGCTTTCCACCCGCGATATTGAACGCGTCTCCGCCGACCATGACGCCGCTGGCTTGCAGGTACAGGCAGACGCTGCCGGGCGTGTGTCCCGGCGCGTGAACGGCCTCGATCCCGCCGCAGTACGGCAGAACCTCGCCGTCGGTCACGGTTTGATCGACGCGGATGTGCTGGCTGGGGAAGCCCTTCTGAGGCGGGAGCGAGCCGTCGATGTATGGCGCCTCGTCGGCGTGCGAGATGACGCGCGCGTTTGGCGCGAGTCTCAGCAAGTCCTTCACACAGCCGATGTGATCCAAATCCTGATGGGTCAGGATGATTTCAGTGATGTTCGCGGCGTCCTGTCCGGCCTCGGCGATAGCGCCGACGAACAGGTCAACCTGGCCGGGATAACCGGCGTCGATCAGCACGGCATGATCATCGTCCCACGTGAGCACGGGGAACAAGCGTCCGCCGCCGCCGGCGTCGATCTCAAGCACGTGGGTTCGCGGTGCAATCTTCATTTAAGCGATCCTCCTTGTTTAGAAGCCGTTTTCATGCGGCCTGGGGACGAAGGGCTTGAGGTGCTCGAAGTATTTTGAGGTATTTCTTCCCAGCGTCCGGCGCTGCGAGTATACCATCATATACGCGGGTGTTCAAGACGCCACTCCAGCATGGGCTCGTACCGCCTAGTACACCCGATGCGAGCACGGGGAGCGGGGGCTTTATGCTTTATATCTTGCGCCCGCCCATCGCTCGTATACAGTATACCAGCGACACACGTCCAAAAGATATGCCGTCTGGAAACCTTTCGCTTGCCTTTCATGACGATCGCCGCCCCTTATATCCTCGTCATCCGCGATCGACGCCAAGCTTCTGGGAAAACATAAGCGCTTGCCGCTCGATCTGCCGGATTATTCTGACTGTATATGTAAAAACAGCCTAGAGCAATCCTTTAAGCGCCTTATGCCCACGCGTCATGCAAAGCCGGCGAAAAGACGATATAGCTATTATGAATCATTCGCAACGCCGTCTTGCATGTTTCCATTTTTTCCGAACGCGCCGCAGGCGTCTCTCGCCGACTGCGTTTTCGACAATTTTCCTCTTTATCCAGCTATTTTCAATAAATAAGATATTGATTATAGTTCGAATTATCCCGAATACGCCCTGTTTTTGTGAGAATCCTGTATTGCTATTTATGCTCTGCTGGTGTATAATTATATCGGATATTTTATGTATGCATGAAGGAGGACATTAGATGACAAGTAAATTGACCGTCAAGACGCTCGCCCTGCTGCTTGCAGCGCTGATGGTGATGGCGTCGCTTGCCGCCGTCGCGGCGGAAGAGTTTGCGCCGGGACCCAAGCTGGGCGATAAGCGAGTGCGTCAGGCTTTGCTCTATGCGTTGGATCGTGAGAATTTCATCCTGGCTCAATACGGCTCCACAGATATTGCGAAGGTGGGTCTTGCGCCGCTGTCGCCCACGTCGTGGGCGTTTCCGGACGAATCCGACCTGAACGCATATGCGTACGACTTGGATAAAGCCGCCGCTCTGTTGGATGAAGCGGGCTGGACACTGGGGGAGGATGGATACCGCTACAATGCGGACGGGCTGAAACTCTCCGTAAAGTGGCTGGTGTACGAAGATTCCCCGTGGCCCGTAACGCTCTCTTCCATGGCCTATGACTCATGGAAGCAGATCGGCGTCGACCTGGTAATCGACCGCATGGACTTCAACACCGTCGCGGCGATGTCGATGGATCCCGAACCTGGCGAAAAGGATTTTGACATCTACACGATGGGCTTCTCGCTGGGCGCCGATCCGGATCCCTCCGGCGGGCTGTTCGACTATGAAGCGTTCACCGCCGGCGGATTCAACGCCTCCGGTTATTACAACGAACGCTCCCAGGAATTGATCAAAGCGGGAAAAACGACGTTCGGCACGGAAGAACGCGCCGCTATTTACAAGGAATGGGCAGCCTTGATGAACGATGAAGTGCCTACGTCCATCGTAGCGTACCGTTCGGAGATCTGGGGCGTCAACGACCGCGTGTCGGGACTCGATCTGGGCACGTACGCCGAGTGGCCGGACGTCATCCGCGACGTCACGCTTGAAGGCGATCAGATCCTCAAGCTGGGCGAAACGAGCTTCGACGGCAAGTTCAACCCCATCTACGCCGACAAGGTGTACGATCAGTGGATCAACTACTGCGTATTCGAAGCGCCGATTATAGTCAACGACGAGGGCGAATACGTGGCCTCCTCTATCGCGGACTATGAATTGAGCAACGAGAACAAAACCTATACCTTCACGCTGAAGGAAGGCGTCAAGTTCTCCGACGGCGAGCCTCTGACGACCGAGGATTTCTACTTCACCTATACGATGATCGCACATCCGGAATACACCGGACCCCGGCTCAGTTCCGTCATGAATATCGAAGGCTATGACGAGTACGCCGCCGGCACCGCCGACACCATTTCCGGTATCCAGGTCGTCGACGAGTATACCATCTCCTTCACGTTCAAGGACGCCTCGCCGGCGAACATCGTCGAATTCGCATACGGCATCGTGCCCAAGCATATCTATGACGACGGCACAATGGAAGGCTTCCTCTCTCACAACATGAGCCCTGTCGGCAGCGGCCCGCTGGTTCTGACAGACTACGCCCCGAACCAGTTCATCATGCTCGAGGCCAACGAGAGTTATTGGGATCCCGACAACGCTGTGAAGATCGATGGCGTGTACATCACGATAGTGCCTGACGAGAGCAAGATCGCCGCGCTAGAGTTGGGCGAGCTGGACGTTGCGATGCCGGCGGCCAATATTGATAACCTGCGCGCCATCGAGGCCATCGACGGGGTGCACGTGGTCAGCTACCTGGGCAACGGCTATACGTATATGTGCTTCAATACGCTGCATTGATTCAGCGTTCCGTCACGGACGACGTCAATTGGGGCTGAACAAGTTCAGCCCCAACGCAAATTATACCGCGAATGCGTCAGGAAAGAGGGGATCGCGTTGAGGACATATTTGATACGCCGCGTCATACAGATCATTCCCGTATTCCTTGGCATACTCCTCATTCTCTTCTTCTTGATGGAGCACGCCCCCGGCGGTCCTGTATCCACCATGATGGATCCCAAACTCACGGCTGAACAGAAAGCGATCCTCTCTGAACGTCTGGATCCCAAGCTGCCGATCCATCAAAAGTTTTTCAATTGGATCATCGCGGCTTTTCAAGGCAACCTCGGCTATTCCATCAAGCATAGACGCCCCGTTACCGAGCTGCTCGGCGACTTCATCGGGCCTACGTTCATACTGTCGTTCACATCGCTGATACTGTCTATGCTCATTGGCATACCCATCGGGGTGCTCAGCGCCACACAGCAGCGCTCGCTGGCCGACAACGCTTCCACCGTGTTCTCGCTGGTGGGCATCAGTATGCCCACGTTCTTCTTTGGCTTGCTGCTATTGAAGTTCTTCGCTGTCGATCTTAGGCTGTTCCCGCTGTACGGCATGCGCGACAACCTGCTCGCCAGAAACGCTACGTGGCTTGCCCGTCAACTGGACGTAGCCTGGCATACCGTGCTGCCCGCCGTTGTGCTGGGACTCGCCTCTACCGCCAGCTTCATGCGTTATACCCGTTCCAGTATGCTGGAGGTCATCCGGCAGGATTACATCCGCACCGCGCGCGCCAAGGGTCTGAAGGAAAGGGTCACTATATACCGCCACGCATTCCGCAACGCTATTATACCCATCATCACCCTGCTAGGATTCTGGATCCCCAGCCTGCTATCCGGCGCGGTTATGACGGAAACCATATTCGCCTACCCCGGCTTGGGTAAAATCTCCGTAGACGCCGTCAATACGCGCGACTATCCGGTGATACTGGGCGTTAACGCCATGCTGTCGCTGCTGACGCTGGTGGGCGCGCTGGTCGCGGACGTCCTCTATGCCATAGCCGATCCGCGCATCAAATACGAATAAGCGCGTCGCGTAAAGACCACAACGATGCCGAGGTGATAGCCACATGGAGATAAAAGCGCGTTCGCCGCTCCGCGTCAAGCGGGATTTCCGGCAAAGCTACTGGGGAAATGTAGCCTATCGATTCAGCCGTAACCGCCTGGCCGTGGCGAGCTTCGCCACGTTGTTCATTATACTGATGGCGTGTATCTTCGTGCCCATGATTTCTCCGTATCACATGGAATCCATCGCGATGAACGAGCGCGACGTCCCCCCCAACGCCAAACATTGGCTGGGCACGGATAAGATTGGCCGCGATCTGTTCACCCGCTTGTTCTACGCCGGAAGGATATCGCTGGGCATTGCGCTGGTCGTAACGACCGTGCAGTGTTTGATCGGCGTATCGATGGGCAGCTTGGCGGGATTCTACGGCGGCATTGTGGACGCGTTCATTATGCGGCTGTGCGAGGTGTTCCTGAGTTTTCCGTTTCTCATCGTGTGCGTGACTATAGCCATGGTCTTTGGGAATTCTATCCCCGTTTTGATATTGACCCTGGCGCTGCTCTCTTGGCCGACTGTGGCGCGCATCGTGCGAGGGCAGATTCTGACGCTGCGCGAGATGGAGTATATGGAGGCCTGCGAGGCGCTGGGTATCAGCGACGTTCGGCGGATATTCAAGCATCTGCTGCCAAACGTTTTGGCTTACGTTATCGTATACGCTACGTTGGGCATGGCCAGCGTGATCCTAACGGAAACCTCGCTGTCCTTCCTTGGATTAGGCGTTTCGCCGCCTACGCCTACATGGGGCAACCTGATACAAGACGCGCGCGATCTCCTGGTCATCAAGAATAAGTGGTGGTATTGGGTGCCGCCGGGGCTTGCTATCTTCCTATCTGTTATATGTTTCAACCTGGTTGGAGACGGGCTGCGCGACGCCATTGATCCCAAAATGAAGCGGTGATTGCGAATGCAGAATCATATCGGCGCGGACGGCGGCAAACGTTTGCTGGATGTTCGCGGGCTTAAGACCTATTTTCACGGCGACAACGGAGCGGTCAAGGCTGTGGACGACGTGAGTTTTTATGTCGACGAAGGCGAGACGCTGGGCTTGGTGGGGGAGTCCGGCTGCGGCAAGTCGATATCGTGCATGTCGATAGTGCGGCTGGTGGAAACCCCGCCGGGCAGGTATGAGGGTGGGGAGATCCTGTTTGGCGGGGAGGATATGCTGAAGATATCCGACGCCCGTATGCGCCAGATTCGCGGCAACGACATCTCGCTGATATTCCAGGAGCCGATGACCAGCTTGAACCCAGTGTTCAGGATCGGCGCGCAGATCGACGAGGCGTTGATGCTTCATCAGGGAATGACCCGGGCGCAGGCGCGAGAGGCCAGCATTGAGATGCTCTCAAAGGTGCGGATTCCAAACCCGCGCCGCATAGCGGACGAGTATCCATTCGCGCTGTCCGGAGGTATGCGCCAGCGCGTTATGATCGCAATGGCGCTGGCGTGCAAGCCCAAGCTGCTGATCGCCGACGAACCTACAACCGCGCTGGACGTAACCATTCAAGCGCAGGTTTTGACGCTGATGAACGATCTCAAGCGTGACATCGGGGCGTCCATAATATTCATCACGCATGATTTGGGCGTCATCGCCGAGATGAGCGAACGCGTCATGGTGATGTATGCGGGCAAAGTGGCCGAGGTGGCGGACGTCGTTACGATATTCAAAAATCCGCTGCATCCTTATACAATAGGTTTGATCAACTCCAAGCCGGACATGTCCACAACCACCAACCGTCTCACCGTGATACCGGGCAACGTGCCGGACTTGAGCGACAAACCTAGCGGATGCCCGTTTCACCCCAGGTGCGAACGCGCGCTGCCGGTATGCGCGGCGGAATTTCCCCCTGAGATTGAGGTGGAGCCTCGTCATAACATCGCCTGTTGGTTGTATGGAGGGAAGCAACGTGCCTGAAACATTGGTGGAAGTTTCGCGCTTGAAGAAATATTTCCCAATAAAAAAAGGCGTCACGCGGCGCACCGTCGGCTATGTGAAGGCGGTGGACGGCATATCCTTTACGATACCGCAGGGCAAGGTGATGGGGCTGGTAGGCGAATCCGGCTGCGGCAAATCCACGGTGGGCCGCACCATCCTGAGATTGCTGCCTCCAACGGAAGGGAGCGTGCGTTTCGCGGGGCGTGAAATATCGACCCTTAACAAGCGTGAGCTGAACAGGCTGCGCACCAAAATGCAGATTATATTCCAGGATCCGTACAGCTCGCTGAACCCTCGGCTGCCCGTCGCCGAGATTGTGGGCGAAGCGATGCTCCAGCACGGCGTCGTTAAGAACAAGCGCGAGATGCGCGACGGCGTAATCGACATAATCGGCAAGTGCGGACTGTTTCCGGAACAAGCGTGGCGATATCCGCATCAGTTCTCCGGCGGGCAGAGGCAGCGCATATGCATCGCGAGGGCGCTGGCGGTAAACCCGGAATTCATCGTATGCGACGAGGCTGTGTCCGCGCTGGACGTATCCATTCAGTCGCAGATCATCAACCTGCTCAAAGACATGCAGCAGGAAATGAATCTTACATACTTATTCATATCGCACGACCTTTCCGTCGTAAAGTTCATCTCCGACGAAGTCGGCGTGATGTATCTGGGTCAGCTGGTCGAAGTTGGACCTAAGGCGCGGTTGTTCGAGAACCCATTGCATCCTTATACTGAGGCGCTGCTGGCGGCCGCACCTACGTTCGATCCGGAGGTCAACCGCGCCCGCAAGCGCGTATTACTGGAAGGCGATATCCCTTCGCCGTCGAATCCGCCCCCCGGCTGCCGGTTTCACACCCGCTGCATCTATTGCCAGGACGTTTGCAAGGCCGTCGACCCCGAACTATTCGAGGCGGAGGCGGGGCATTTCGTGAAGTGCCATCGGTTGAGCAAGGGAGGTTGACGATGATGTTCTTCGGCGGGAATCGGGTGGAAGAGGATTTGGCGCGTATACGCCACGCCAATCTTCCCGATAAGTATCCGGATCCCGGCAAGGCAAAAAGCAAGGGCGGCTTGCGCTTTTTTCGGAGAAGAGGCGCGGTTTCGCCCTCGAAGGAACGGCCAGAAGCGAAGGATTCGCTGGCCATGATCATCGCGATATTCTCGCTGCTGCTGCCGTATGTAGCAGCGTTCATGGGCATTATGGGGTTGTTTGTGTTCATGATCGCTTGGTTTTGGTGAGCGTTAAGGGTTTTATGCCACGGTAGATTCATATCAAGCGGTTCCTGGTTCCTGGGCGGATGGGAAAGCCCGTAAAACCAGCGTTCTTTAACAAACACCCTTGTCTCTCTTACCCGCTTCGCACTCAGCTTTTGTGCACTTTTCGGGGAAAATGAGTTTTGGGGGAGGGAGACCTAGGGGGCGATGTCGACGCAGCGACAGAAGGAGTCTCCCGGCGGATGTCGGACGGGGGAACCCAATCCACGCTCCCTAAGGAATCCTCCCCTGTATTTCTGTGATTATAATAGCCTCTCCGCGCCGCTGAACGCGGCTTCAGCCAACGCGTCAACATCGAGTGCGGCTTCGGCGGCTTCGACGGCGCGCAGGATGGGGTGCGTCACCGGGTGCTTAGGCGTGAATATCGAGCAGCAATCCTCGTACGGCAGGATAGAGGTTTCGTACGTGCCGATAGACTCGGCGCGCTGGATAATTTCAATCTTATCCATACCGATCAACGGTCGGAACACAGGCATCTCGGCCACTGCATCCGTGCACACCAGCGAGTCCATCGTCTGGCTGGCGACCTGACCAACACTCTCGCCTGTAATCAGCGCGGAGGCTTTCTCACGCCTTGCTATACGCTGTGCAATGCGCACCATAAACCTGCGCATCAAAACGGTCGTGTATTGCTCGGGGCACACGTCCCTTATAGCCTCCTGAACCGGCGTGAACGGCGCTGCGTACAACCTTATCGGCCCGCATGACTCAGTCAGTATGCGCGCCAGCGAGACTACCTTCTCCCTTGCCCGCTCGCTGGTATACGGGAATCCGTCGAAGTACACCGCGCATAGCGACGCGCCTCGCTTTGCTATCATGTATCCCGCAACAGGGCTGTCGATACCTCCCGACAGCATCAGGCACGCCCTGCCGTTCGTGCCGCGCGGCATCCCGCCCGCGCCAGGAATGATATCGTTATAGACGTATACGCGGTCGCGCACCTCTACGTTTAGCGTCCAGTCAGGGTTGGTCACATCCACGCGCAGCGACGGATTCGCCTGCAGCATACGATGCCCCAAATCGCGGTTGATCTCCTGCGAATCGGGTTGGAAGCGTTTGTCCGAGCGACGCGCCTTCACCTTAAACGAGCCGAGCCTTGCGCGAGCGGTCTCTTCGGCGAACGCGACTACCGCAGCGTAATCCTTCGGCAGTTCAACCGCGACACTCAGCGAGTGTATGCCGAACATCCGCCTCACGCGCTTGACCGTGGCGTCAATATCAGACATGCCTCCGACATAAATGTGCCCGTCCGACAGCCAAGCCTCGCCGTCGAACGGTCGCACAGCCTCGCGAATCTGGCCGAGCATCTTATTCATGAAGAACGAACGGTTCTGCCCTTTTAGGTATATCTCGCCATAACGGATCAGCAGCGTCTTTCGCGAACGCGGCGCGGCGGTCGATTCATCGGACATGCAAGCCTCCATGTGAGTTGTGGTTGAATATTAACAACGCAATTATATAACTATCTCTTCCGATACGGATAGACCGCCCGATGCGCCCTGACGATCGCTTCCGCCGCCTGATCCATATCCGATTCCGCGCTCCATGGAGACAGGCTGACGCGTATCGCGCGGTCGGCGCGTTCCTGCGGTATGCCCATCGACGAAAAACCCACGCTGCGCTGTTTCTTCCTGGACGAGCAAGCCGACCCGGTGCCGACATAAACCCCCTCGCGCTCTAACGCGTGCACGAGAACCTCGCCGCCGATGCCCGGCGTGGATATATTCAGGATGTGTGGAGCGGCGCGGTCGGACTCGGGGTCTGGTCCGTTTATCTGTATGTCTGGGATTAAGCCGCGCAATATCCGCAGAAACCGCGCCTTATTGGCGCGCAGTTTCGCGGGGATATCGAATCCGCAATCGCCGAACGCCGTCGTCGCCGCGCGCAGTCCCGCGATTCCGGGTACGTTCTCCGTGCCTGCACGCAGCCCGCCCTCCTGACCGCCGCCGAACGAACGCGGATTCAACCGGACGCGCTTACCCATGGCCAGCACGCCTACACCCTTGGGTCCGTGAATCTTGTGCGCGCTGATGGATATCATGTCGACGCCGCGAGGCGGAGCCTGCATCCTCATGAATCCCTGCACAGCGTCGGAGAACAGCAGCGCCGACGGGCATAATCGATCCCGCATGTCGGCTATCTCCTTCAGCGGCATTACCGCGCCAGTCTCGTTTGATACCGCCATCACGGCGATCAGCGCGGTATCATGGTCTATCATCGATTCAAGAGCGTTCAGATCGACCAGCCCCTCCGGCGTGAGCGGGATTATCCTTACCGTGTGACCGCGCGATTCCAGCGCGGCGCGCTGTTCCAGCACCGCCGCGTGTTCCGCCGACGAAAACAGGAATGTCCCAGGCCTGCGCAATCGATCCGCCGCGCCTTGTACAGCCAAGTTGTCCGATTCCGTGCCGCCGGACGTGAACACGATCCGATCCGCGCTCAGTTGCGTCCGCAGTGTCTCGCGGCACGCGGAAACGATCTGTTCCGCGTCGATAGCCGGGCGGTACAGCGCGGATGGATTCCAGTCGGACTCGCGCATCACGCGCGACATCTCGTCAATTACGCTCGGCAGCGGCGGCGTTGTGGCGCTGTTGTCCAGGTATATCATTACTATATCGTTTCCCTATCGTTTGCCATCGTTCCCTATCGTTACCCCTGGAACGCGCCGCGCTGAGCGTATGTCTTGAACATCGAGACCAGCTGTTCGGTCGGCTCGATGACGATGATGCGCTTCTTGCCGTCCTTGTTATAATAGAAATAGAAAAGGTTTCCGTCGCGGTTCAGGAACCAGTTGGTCTTTTCAACGCCAGGCATCGTCACGTAACGCTGGAAGCTGGAGTGCGCGACGTGTCCCATCGCCTCGACGTTCTTGACCGTCATGCTGCCCAGGTTCTTGCGTTTCTTATTGCCCAGCACGCGCGCGAAGTCCAGCTCGCCGTTCGTGAACGAATATTCGTACTCGGTGCGCAGCGTATCGCGCTTCCAGAATATCAGGAACGCCAGTCCGCCCGTCACGATCAACATGACAAGGGTCTGCACGCTGAAGCCCGCTCCCAGCGTCGAGAACATCATCGCCGCTATCAGGGCGAGAACGACCATCATCACTGTCGCGGCCGCGTAAGCCACGCTGTTCAGCCCGCGGTTCTTCTTAGCCACTATCTCTTCTCGAAAGTTATCCACCCGCACAGCCCTCCGCCTATCGTTGTTTTGACGTTGCTTTATCGCCGTTTATTTCGACGCTTTGACGTATTATAGCATAATGAATGGGTTTGTGTCGATCGTTCGTTCATTATATAGGAGGGGTTTTTTGCAGGATTCTTAAAGGTTCACACAGAATCCTACATTCACGCCCTTACGCGCGCGATCGCTGCGCGCCGCATCCCAGAGCGGGAGGATTATTAACAATGAAGTGCCCGAACTGCGGACATTGGAACCGCGACGCGTTTCCACGCTGCTTCCGCTGCGGAACGCCGCTGTCCGACGAACGATTATATAATGACGGCGCGGACGCGCGGTGGGCGCGGCAGTTCGCCTCGCCCGGCGGTCAACCCGCGGCGGCGCTGGACAAGACACGCCCGTTTGGTTCCGCTTATGACCCGGGAGAACCGCCGCTGGCCTCCGAGATGCTGGAGCTGAAACGCCGCCGCCTCAAGGGTGAGGAGCAGCTGAACCAGCTGAATCGTATGCGGCGCGACGCGGCGCGGGAGGATATGGCCGCGAACGACGGCGCGCCGGCTTACGAGGATGGAGAAAACTACCCGTCCCCCGGCTGGATAGTCGAGGAGATCCTGCCCATTCAGGCGGAGGATCCTTATTATGACGCGGAACCGCCGACCCCGGCGACGCCTAAGAAAAACCGCCGCGCGCTGCATATCGCGGGGCGAATGCCGGGTACGTGGCGGCGCGCGCAGCATGTCGAACCCGTCCACCCCGACGCGGCCGCCGCGCTGCTGAACCCGCTGCGCGAACACGGACTGTACGACGAATATGACGACGCGCCGGACGAAGACGCGGAGGACGGCTTCCTGGCGATGGCGCCTTCATACGGCGCGACCCGACTGATAGACATGGACGTGCCGCGCGTAGAACCGGAAACGCACGCTATAGCGCTGACGCGAACCCAAAGCGGATCGGGATCAAGAGCGCGGGGAGCGTTCGCCGCGGCAGTATGGGCGCTGCGCATATGCATAGCGGCGGTGCTCGCAGTCGCCGCGTACGTCGCGGTCACGGTGTTCCTGGTACCGAATATCGATAGTCCGACGTCAACCGACGTAGCGTATCGCGTCGAGGCGCGGGAGGTGCAGGGATTGCCCGGCCACGTGATACAGATCCCCGGCCAAGAGGGGGAGAAGATCGTCATACGCGAACTGGCGCACACCTACACGGTAATCAACGGCTATGCCACGGTATCCCTGCCGGACTACGCGTTCTACGAGCGGCAGGGCGCGGTCGACGAACTGGGCGAGACCGCGCGCATTACGCTGAACCCATCGCTAGAGGGATCGAAAGCGATGCCGCCTATCGAGTTCGACGTGGCCGTGCCGCTGTCGCAGGCTGCGCTGCTGCTGCCCAAAGCCTCGTGGACGCAGGTGTCCACCGCCATCGGCACTATCCAGCTGCAGGTGGAGCCGGGCAGCAAGGTGCTCGTCGGCGACCGTGACTCGCCCGACGCGATGCAGGACGTATCCGACACGATGGACGACAACGGTCTGCTGACCGCGACTATACCGGTGCAGGACAAGGGCGCGAACGATATCTCTATACTGGTCACGGCGCCGCACGCGCGAACCAACGAGCTGTCGCTGACGTTTTTTCGGCAGAAGATGGAGATCACGCTGACGCTCAAGGAGGATACAGGCGTCCGTTCCGTCAAGAAGACCAACGACTATGAACTGACCGGATACACTAAACCCGGTGCGACTATCACGGTCGAAACCCCTCACACCGACCTGTCGGTCAGCCCGGACGGGGTGTTCAAGTTTACCGCACTGCTAACCGAGATGGGCGACAACACGATCGTCATGCGCGCCTCGTACCCGGATCTGCCGGATTCCGTGCTTGAGCACACGATATACTACATGATCCCGGCCTCCGAATACTCCAAGAAGGCATGGGCGTTGTCAGCCAAGGATTATCAGGAATTGCTGACGAATATCCACATGCGCGTCGGTCAGATATACATGTGCAAGGGCAGGGTCGTGCGCGTGTACTCCGAAAGCCCGCAGATTGTCATAATGGATACCGGATCGAACGGCGCGGAACAGCTGGTCATGCTGGAGAACAAATCCTCCGATACATGGAAGCTGGGCGAGTCATACCGCATCTATGCCGACGTAAGCGGGATGTATGACGACATGCCCAGGATGATGGGCAGGTATACCTATTATGATTGACGTGGAAGAGCCCCACTGCCACCGCAGCGGCAGTGGGGCAGCCCCGCGTGATGATTTTCCGGCGTATATTGTTGAAAATAGTTGAACGCAGTTGAAAAACACCGGATTAAGTGATATAGTCGTAGAAATGAAACGCGTTATAAACCCGTCGGATTATATTGATACGCTCGACGCGCACGGCGTAAAACGGTATCGGTACGTTGGATCGATGTTCACTGTCGGATGGCCGTTGGGACGCGCAAGGACAATCGCCGCAGTTTGGGCTGCAGCGTTGTGCGCCGTGTCCGTATCCGCGGCGATGGGTATG
>JAITDK010000184.1 GCA_031282605.1 Oscillospiraceae bacterium | reverse complement strand
ATTACCAGCGCGCCTAAAGGCGACAAGTAAAGCGTCGCTGCCAGCGCGCCCGAAGGGCGGGTATCGCAAGCCGGTCACTGGCGGCCACTTAAGTGGCTTTTGCCTTATTCTCTCGTGGGCCGATCCTCCCGTATGATGTCGGCGATGTTCCTGTTATTCTCGCTGACTGTTTGTTTATACTTGACAAGGCTTGAGGCGTATACTCGTACGGATATATTTTTGCCGACGGACTATCATTCGGACTATCATTCGTCCGAAGACATCGGGGACGTATCAGGGTTCTCCATCGATTCTCTTGACGCGTACTACCAGGGATATACACATCAGGATGGCAGACCTTACACCATACGGCAGGATCTTCTCTTATCAAGGCTTGCGTATATCAAAGCGCCACCCGGTTTTCGAGGGGAGATCGAAGGCGTCACGGTACGGGAGCTATGCCGCGAAATAGAGCGTGCGCTGGAAAATCCGGACGCGGACGCTTCGGGTCTATTTGGTCGCAATCGACAGGAACTCCTGGATATCGTATCGGGCATTGGTGAAGATAGTCAAATAGGCGCGTTGATCGTGCGCGGTTATATAGACGACGCGTCGGGTCTTGCCGGATATGTATTAGAGAATAACGGTGAGTTAACTATCGCGTTGCGCGGCACAGACGACGGCGTCGACATGCTGGACAACGCGATCCTGCTGCCATTCAACCTTTCCGTGCAATACGCCTCCGTGCGGAGATTGCTCGCGGCATACGGCGGCGCGCGGCGCATATGGCTGACAGGCCATTCCAAGGGGGGACACAACGCGATCTACGCCGCGTCCATCGACCCGCGATGCCGCGCCACAGGGTTCAACGCGCCGGGATTCGGCGTTTTCTTAAGCGATGCGCAGCACGACGGATTGAGCAACGGCGTAAACTATGTCGTGAACGGCGACGTGACGGGATTCCTTCTCTTTCATCTGGAACGCCGCGCCGTCTTGGAATCACCAAGTGCGACGCCTGCCGAAAGTCCCTCCCTCCGGAACAGGCACAAACTAGACAATTTCTTCTCTGTCGACGATCTCATGGTATCTTCAAGCATACACCCCTTGGGTATATGGAGTGAATGGATCACCCAAATCATATGGTTGTCGCTCGTTTTCCTGGCGGGGTATGGGATTATAGTGCTGCTGAAGAAGGTGTGTTGCGGGGTTATATTCATTTTCGCTAAGATTTTAGATATATCAAAGCAAAAATACTAAATCAGCAATAAAGTTTAGATCAGAAACATTCCGCCATTGTACGATGATAGTGTGGTTTTTATCCATCTTCTTGCTTATTCAATGAATTCCCCGTCGCCCACCGCGTCTCCCACCGACCGCGCAGATAAACGGCGGTCAGCGCGACGGCCGCTATCGCCCACGTGATTGGATACCCGGCGCTGACGACCTCTATAGTGTTGCTTATGCGTGTGCCGAAAAACAGGTATATCTGCCGCACCACGACGAAGCACCCGATCTGTATCAGCATGGGCGAGCGAGCGTCGCCCGCGCCCCGCAGCGCTCCTGAATACGTTTGGTTGAAGCACAGCAGCAGATAGAACGGTATCAGCGCGTTGATGAACCGACGGCCGCTGGCGATAACGTCCGCGTCGGGCGTGAACACCCGCAGTATCGCGGAGGTGAACAACAGCAGCGCCGCCTCCGTAATCACCGTAAGCCCCAACATCATCGCCAGCGTCTGGTTTATGCCGGATTTCGCGCGCTTGATCTGACCCGCGCCCAGATTCTGTCCGAAGAACGTCGCCGCGGTTATCTGCAGGCTCTGGATAGGCAGACCGACCAGCAGATCGATGCGCGCGTACGCGTTATACCCGGCCATCGTATCGGTGCCCAATCCATTAATGTAACCGTTTACGAACAGGTTGGACAGCGAGACCAACGCCTGCTGCACGCCGCTGGGCAATCCGATGCGCAGTATCTCCTTCGCGGTCGCGCCGTCTATGCGAATATTGCGCGGTATCAGGCGATATGACTCGACGGCCTTCGTCAGCGTACGGACGACCAGTATGGCGGAGGTTGTCGCGGCGATCGACGTCGCGAGCGCCACGCCGAACACTCCCCACCCCAGCACGGCGACGAAGAACAGATCCAGCGCAATGTTAATTACGGTAGAGACGACCAGGAACAGCAGCGGTCGCTTTGAGTCGCCCACCGCCTGCAGTACCGCGGCTCCGATGCTATACATGATGAATCCGAAGCTGCCCAGGAACACCACGGTCAGGTATATCGAGGCCTCGGGCAGCACGTCCGGCGGCACCCCGTTCAGCCTTGCTATCCACGGCGAGGCGATCGCGCCCGCGGCGGTGAGAACCACGCTGATTATCAGGCTGACTGCCATGCCTGTATGCACGGTCAGGCTGATGCGGCGTTCGTCCTTCGCGCCGAAGCTCTGCGACATCAGCACGCCGATGCCCGAACCTAAGCCCATGAAGAACCCGACAATCACGTTGATGATCGGACCGGACGTGCCCACCGCGGCCAGCGCGGTCTTGCCCACCAGGTTGCCCACGACGATGCTGTCGACCGCGTTGTACAGCTGCTGGAATGCATTGCCTACTAGCAGCGGTATCGTGAACCGTACGATGTGCCGCCAGATGGAGCCTTGGGTCATGTCGGTGGATTGCATACTATAGAAGCCTCCGTGCCGCATTAAATTAGGGTTACTGGGATTCTTCCGGCGGATAGTCGGGGTCGTACCATACGAGCGGAACGAGATCCTTTGAATGATACTCAAGGGCGCTGAACGGAGCGAATCCTTGCTTCCTCCAGAACGCCGCGCCGGGTTTGTTACCCTTGAGCACGTGCAGCGTCGCGTGGGTTATGCCTTCGGCCTTGAGCGCGGCGAGCGCGGCCTCGACCAGGCGCGCGCCGACGCCCTCGCGCTGGTATCCTCGCGCGACGCATGCGTGAAAGATGTACCCGCTTCGCCCATCGTGACCGCACATAACGGTTCCGACGGGCGCGCCGCCGATCTCCGCGGCGAAGCTGGTGCGCGGGTTGCGCTCAAGATATCTTGCCATCCCGTCACGGCTGTCGTCGATATCGTTCAGGCTCACCTCGCCGGACTGCCGCCACAGGTCAAGAACTGCGTCGTAATCCTCTATTGTTATCAAGCGAATCGCCGCGTCGTTCATCGCCGTCGCCCCGCTTCCCCGTTGTTATACTCTCTAACCGATTTCCA
>JAITDK010000181.1 GCA_031282605.1 Oscillospiraceae bacterium | reverse complement strand
CGTGATACACATTCTACCGGCTTCGGATCGCCGGTTGTACCTGGAGAGTCTGTTACGTTGCGTAGCCCGTTCCCCCGTTCTAGCGTTCCAAGCCCCGGGGGAGGTCGGGAGGGGGTCGTGAGACCCCTTCCCGATCGCGCGGATGCGCCGCGTTCCGGCCTCGCTAGAACGCTATGACAATCCCCTTTTCGTCAGCGTACAGCGAGCTTAACCCGCCTGTGGGTACAATATACACCTGCTTGAACTGGAACGCTTGCCTCACTTCCTCGCGCAGCCGTTCCGCGAATTCCTGGTTGTTGCAGTGGGAGATCACCATGTTTTCATCGGCGGTGTTCTTGCCGCTCCGCTCGATCAGCGACAATAACTGACGGATTGTGCCATGACCGCGACGCGCCCTTTCAAACAGCGCGATCCCGCCCTCCCCGTCCGCACCCATGATCAGCTTGATGTTGAGTATGTGGATCAGACTGCCGGCAATCCTGTTCAACCGCCCGTTCTTCTGCAGATTGTCATAGTTCTCCAGCACGAAGTATGTCTTCATGCTGTCGATGAATGACTGCACGGCTTTTATAATCCGCGCCTTGGGCCACTCCTGAGCGATCAGTTCGTGCAGCTTGAGCGCTATCAACGTTTCTCCGGCGCAGGCACTCTTTGAATCGAACACGTGGGCTTCGCGGCCGCATACCTCCCGCGCCTGCTCGCTGCCCAGAACCGCGCTGCTGTACGACGCGGACAGCTTGCTTGACAGCGTGATTACGTATTCCGCCAGCGAATCCTGTATAGCCTTCTGGAATAGACGCGGCGGAGGCGCTGCCGAGTGAATCTTCTTCTTGCACGCCTTCATCGCGCGCATAAAAATCTGGACGTCCAGCGACTCGTCGTCCACATACTCGTCGTCGCCCAGCAGCAGCGTCAGCGGTACGGATATGGCGTGCATGTCCCGCCTCATTTCATTCGGCAGGTCGCAGCAGCTGTCCACGATGATCCCATGTCCCATATCGTTTTCCTCCAAGCCTTGATGATTTCTCCAAGTCTAACACATTAATGTTAAATTTATGTGTCGCCCGCCTTAATTGATAAAGGCGGGAGGGTGAAAACTATCAATTGGTTCGTACACGTTAAAACAGTACAACCCCGAGCCGACGATGGGACAATCGAGCGTTGGCTGAGGCGGGGTTTGCGGTTCCGCGCGCCGCATCCGCAGTCATGCCCAGCCGCATAGCGTAATCGCGGAACGAATTGTATCGCCAGGCGTGGAGGTGCGGATATGGCCAACGTAATAACTTTCAGCGGCAACGACTTTGTAGGTTTGTGGACAGAACTGACTGCCCTGCCAGACGGCTTCACGCTGGTGATCGAAAATGACGTGTGGGACTGGACGGGTTTCAACAGCAGCAATCTTTGGCGCTACCAAGCCACATATAACGGCGTCCCGTTCGACGCCTGGCTACCCGTTTATGAAAATGAAGACAGCACCATTACCGTGAGAAGCAGCCAGGAAGGAAAGAGCGTGAGCATCGGTACGGAGGCTTACCCCATTAACGGACCGCTGCTGGATAGCGTTAGAAACGTGACCTTCATTGATATCGATATGCATGTGAACTTCACTTACGATACGTCAAGCATCCCATATTATTTGCACAATGATTCGTTCGGAGCGTTTCTTATGAACGCCTCAGGTGATGATGACAGCGTAACCATGGAACGCTGCAGGGTATACGGATCGATCATATTGAACGAAGATAGTGGTGATATCGTTTACAATCTCGGTGGATTGGTAGGCAGCGTATTTGGACCGGCACGCTTCACAGACTGTGTGAACTACGCGGACATATACTGTCAAAACACCAGCGCGGGCGTTGGAGGGATAATCGGAGACATCACCGCCATCTATGGCCTTGTGGCGTTTGAAAGATGCGCCAACGAGGGCGATCTAACGTTGGAGCCGAGCTACGTAGATAGATTAGAATCAAGCTATCCGCAAAGTATGGGCGGCATAGTAGGCGAAATAAAGCTGTCAGACGAATCGAGAACGATGGTATCGAGTTGCCTCAATACCGGCGCGCTGAACGGCATAGTAGCCGTCGGAGGCATAATAGGCAAATGTGTGTATGAGAAGGGCACGATATCAGTCGCTGACTGCGAGAATCAGGGCGCAATATGGGGAGAATTCGCGGTTGGCGGTATCCTGGGGCTCACGCTAGGACAAGAAAAGAAAGCTCCGATCATCGAATATCGAAACATAAGCCATTGCGCGAATAATGGCGCGATCAGCGGCGCCATGCGCGTAGGCGGCATCATAGGCGACGCCCTTTGGGTTTACGCGTATAAATGCGTAAACAACAAGATGGTGGCCGCACATAGGCCGGAGTGGATTGACCCCGGCATTGAGGAATACATTCAACCTTTTAATGAAAACTGGCTGGGGGTCGGCGGAATAGCCGGGTATTCATACGGATCGGACATCGTCGAATGTCATAATACCGGCGCTGTCATAGGCCGGGAAAATCAATACGCCACAGGAGGCATAGCGGGTCTGGCGTACTCTATTAATGCCGTCACAACCAGCGACGATATGGTGTACGACCACATATACCGCTGCGTGAACGACGGCCCGGTGCGCGTTGGGAGTTGGCTGGGCGGTATAGTCGGGGCTGCGTTTGCCGCCGCCAACCCTTCGGGCTGGGGTTTCACTGTTGAAGAGTGCGTAAACCGCGCCAGCGTGGTGGCCTCCAACGGTTACGGAGACGGTGCCGAGGGCGCGGGCGGTATTGTGGGCTATGCGCTGGGAGCGGTAACCATCACGCGCAACCGCCTATGCCGCAGCGCCGGAACGGTGGCGGTCTACGGAAACTACGCGGGCGGTATCGTCGGTATGGTAGACGTCAATGAGGCTGTAATCTACGACGGGCAGGTCGAAGACGTGAGGGGTCTTAGGGGATATAATGGCGTCGTAATTTCATATAATATGTCAAACGCGGTCGAAGTGATCGCATCGCCTTCAGGATCATATTCAGCGCCCGTTCAAGGCGTACGGCGCATACTGGGCATGTACAAAAATGAGGTAGATAATGAAGGGGAAGAACGGCAATACGGCCTGCAGCTGCTGCGCAACATAGCTGGACCTGATATGCGCCTGACGGGCGACAATACCGAAGCGCCGGGCTTTGAGTCGTTCGACACGAATCCGACATGGCCGGGGATATCCTATATGAACAGTCCCGTCGAACTGGGCGACCCCGATCTGGGTCTGAACAGGATGAACGGCTGGAACGCTTCATGTCCCGACGGAATACTGAACGACTGCATGTATTGCGTTGAGACGGGCCGATGCCCCGACTGCGACGGCATGGACGACTGCGAGTCCGAGACATGTGCCCCCGACGTTATCGGCGAGGTCGCGCACGTACTGGATGGCGTGGCGAGGATGCGCGCTGCGGACTCGCGATACCTGCGGGCGCAGCGAACCAGGGAGCGATTGATAGGCGATGGAAGCGCGGCGGCATATGGTCCGACATGCGCGCCGTCGGATCCGCTGGACATAATAACCTCCACCGAGAGCACGCTGGCCAGGGCGCAATGCTGCTCAACCGATTTCCTAAAATGCTGCTGCAGCCCCGATTCCGACTCCTGCCTGCTATGCGCGGAATGCGTGGATCCCGTGACGGGCGAACCCATCGCCAACGCTGAATGCGCGCTGACCAATGCGACGGGCGAGGTGCAGACGGCAGTCACCGACTCAAACGGCATAGCGAGGTTCAGGATAGGCAGCCCCGGGGAATACCGGCTGGTCATGCCGCCCGCGGTCGACGGATCGCTGCGCGATAAGGCGGTTTATACGGCAAATATCGACGAGTGCTGCAATATTAAGATACGTGTGAATCCGAATGAATCGAATGGAGGCTGACGCATATGGCGATCATCGACGTGCAGGGCGGCGAGTATCAGGATTTCATCAGCGCGCTGGATCAGGCTGTTGACGGGGACACCGTGCGCCTCACCCGCAATATCCCCGAGTACGAAGAGCCGTACATCCTCAGCCAGAGTAACCTGACTCTGGATGGCAATGGCTGTATTATCGGAGGAGGAGGCGGCGGCGGCGGGAATCGAGTTCGTTATATATTTAGTGGCATGGACGGGTCGAACCTTGTGCGCGGGCTGACGGTAAAGGACTTGACCGTCTACTTTGAACAGGAGCGAGGCCGGGACTCGGCTGACGACGCCGCCTTTGAAGGCCCGAAGACTTACTGGGGCGCGATCGTTCCCTTCGGCGAGGATTGTTCATTCATCAACGTCAATGTGTTCGGAAACTTTACGGTCAGTTATTTAGTGACATCGGATTATTTGACCGATAAGGATATTGTCGTTGGCGGGATCGCGGGATCGCTGACCGGCTCATGCTTGTTTGACCGATGCAGATTTATCGGCGACGAATCATACACACCAAACATTCAGGTTAGAATACGCGAAGTCGAAGTAGACTGGGAAATGGACGCACCCACACCGAGCAAATCGCCCGTTTCGACGGCATTTACGACGGCGGTCGGCGGACTTCTCGGGCGTTATACCGGACCTTCACTGACTATGCGGTATTGCTCCGACGTCACATTAAACGCCCAAGCTAATGACTCCGAAATTACTGGTTTTATGAATGTTGGCGGCATAGTTGGCGAAGTAATCGGCACGGGCGCGCCCGGCTGCCTGCTGGATCACTGCGTGTCCGGGGCAGGTGTGTTGGCCAGTTTCCGCGCCGTAGGCGGAATTGCCGGACGCGTAGTGAATACGATCCTCAAGGATTGCCGCGTAGACTGCAATAAGGAGGAAAACGAATGCGGGCGGGAGATTGGATTGTATGCTTATGAACTGTATGTCGTGCCGCCTCCCGTAATTGATCCCGAGTATAGCGTATTCAATCGGCCCGCGTACTGGGCGTGCGTTGGCGGCGTAGTGGGTTCGGTCACGGACAGCATCGTCTTCAATTGCTCCTGCGGCTATTGCATCCATAATGAAAGGATGCTCAAGGATAGAGACGGTAATTTTTACATGGCGGCGAAAGGCTGCGGCGGCATAGTGGGATGCGCGGAAAGCACGGGAGGCGGTATATACAACGCCTCTATTGTATTCTGCACAAGCCACGCGGGGGTACTCGCCGAGGAGCTTTGGCACTATATCGGAGGCATCGCGGGATGGATCGGAGGCGTCGCGGGCAAGCCAGCCATCGTATCGCGCTGTCTGATGCGGGGCAATTTGTATTCATTGGCTTATATGGCGACAGGGGTAAGCGGCATAGTCGGCGGCGCGGCGAGCTGTTTCACGATCGAATACAACCGAGTATGCCGCCCTGGGGAGGTGGAAGAAGAGAGCAGCGGAAGTCTAAACGGCATCACAAATATCGGCTTAGCGCTTGGTGAATTATTGGCAGGCGCCAGCGGCAGCGGCAGCGGCAGCGACGGCATGATGTACATTATTGATAATGCCGTTTCTACGGGTTCAATAACGGTCTACGGCAAACCTGAAGATGATTTGGATGGGGCGCAACCACATGCGCACCGCATTGTCGGGTATATACCGCCCAAATCCGTGATGGACGCCGGTGGCGGAACATTGCTGTTAAAGAACAACTATGCGGGCTTTACTATATCCTTATCGGGAAATAACACCGACATAAAGGAGTATGAGCTAAACGGATACACGAATGACAGCGGTATCGAGTATGATGAAAATGAAATTGCTACGAGCGCCGAATATATCTCCGTAAATCCTAGAGGCGATCGCCTCGACCCCCTGACTGATCCAGCCTACGGAGTTAACAGGGCGAATGGGGGCAATATGCCGCTGGCATACATGAACGACAAGACTAAAATCGATTGCCAAAACGTCGCTAGCCTGAGTCTATGCGGCGACGTCGGCGCAGTTGAACCCTTGCTGCGGGTAAAGCGTGCGGGCGGCAGCGCCCGATCGTCGCGCAAAGGGTCCAGCGCGTGCGCCGACGACGTGAAGGACACAATGAGGGGCGTCATCGACAGCATAGCCGACATGGAGAACGCAGTAAACGGCTTCATCGGGCCATTAATGCCAGGATGGACAAACGCGGCGGGTTTCACCGGGCCGATAGACGATATACTTGCGTATAACAGGCTGATCGGCGACGATCTTGAGTTCGCGGGAAACGTAAACAGTTCGCTGCAAAATAGTATATGCTGCGCGATAAGCTATATCAAGTGCTGCGAGTGCGGCGGTGAAGAACGGCCGAAGAGCGTGTGCCTTGTGTCATATTCCAAGGCTACGGGCGATTCCTTGCAGGGTTTCACATATACGCTAACCAAGGAAGGTGCCGATCCGCCCGTGAGCGTCACGCTAACATCGGGAAGCGACGGAACCATGCAGTTTGATGATTTGCAGCCCGGCATATACCATATCGCCAGCGCGGGCGAGGGGTATCCGGATTTCCACACGTATGATTTGACGATCGAGCCTAATGGATCCGCCAGCCTGGTTCAGACGTCGCCTGACGTGGATCCATGGATCAATGCAAACGCTTTGGAAGAATGCAACTGATTTCAAATATGAGTTTGACGGAGGGGGATTCTCCCGGCGTTATCACCCCCTCCCCAGTGGATGATGATACGGTCGATTACGGCGTATCACGCAAGCCACATCATTCCATCGCCGCGTTCGAACTTCTACATTAGCGCCATTAATATCGCGCAATCTCTATATACAATAGCAATATTAACGATAAACCTTCCTTAATTACATGCTAAACATACAATAATATTAATTCCGCGTTAAATGAGACAATCAACAGACATGCTGGCCTGATCGTTATGAAAGATACTGATAATGATTTACTCCGAATAGACGTTTCTCAGCAGCATAACTTGCCATACGAAGGATGTGAGATGAATGTTAAGCGAGAATAACCAAATCACACCAGCAGCTGAAGGATTCAACGCCGCGTTTGAACCGATATTGCAGGACGCGCCGGCACCGAACGATGGCGATGCGGTAGTATATCCGCGCAGCCGCCGCGCGCGCACGCGTGCGCTGCGCGAAGCCGCGCTGAACGCGCTGCCCGAAGTCGCCGACGCGGTCGCAGGACCATCGCTGCCCGACGCGTCCGCCGTTTCCAGCGTTATGGACGAAGCACTTGATAACGAGATATGCAAGAAGTATTCGCTAAGGGGCGCAACCCTGGGCGACATATACAGCGGCCGCCTGGGCAGCATCACGATAGGATTGAATCTGCCCAAAACCATTGAGGAAGCCCAGGATCAGGAGGAATGCGTCAGCCTACCCCTGTACGCGACAGGCCCCGCGTCAGCCAACCCCGCCGATTTCGCGGTCTGGGAGATTGAACAGGAGCAAAACCGCAAGCTGGAGTCGTTGACGGCCAAGTATAAGGCCGAGCAGGACGCCGCGGCCGCCGCCTGCTTCGCGCAGCATCCTGAATATCAAAAGGTAGTAAAGGGCGCCGACTGCGAAGAGCCGGTGAAGTTCAAGGCATACAACCCGTTCATCAAATACGTGGAGTCGCGCGAGGCGGAAGGGGCGGCGGCGTCCGCGGCTATCGAGGCGCAACTGAACCCGTATGGCGGCTATCTGGGCGAGGACGGCGAGCCAGACATCTCATACGGGCCGTATCAAGAAGTATCGCCGTATATATCGCCCGGCGAGAACCCGCACGAATACATAAGCCAGGTATACGCCGACGCGACCATAACCGACGCGGAGATGAGCCAGATAGCGCAAATGCTGGCCGATCGCCCGCAGCTGCGCGCGGTGGGCGACACGATTCCAGGCGAACGCGATCCGATCATAGGGGGCGCTGGATTCGGCGCGACGCTATGCATGTCATACGTATCGTGCGATGCGTACACGGTGACATGCTCGGGCAGGTGCGCGAGCGATCCGTGCATTTGGTACGAGAACTATTGCGGCGGGCCGATCGTGAGGCACCCGGCGGATATAGCGTACATGGAACCGGCCGGCACGGGTGGCGGGTGGGGGACAAGGAACATCGGTGACCTGTTCCTAGCCCAGTTTGATCAGTGCTATTTCTGGTGCATTCGGCGCCGGGAAGACGAGAATCCCAGCCTGGAGAATCCGTTGACCGACGCCGAGATAAGGGAATTGTGCGCACCGGAGCGGTGCCTGCCCGCGTACTGCCTGGATCACCATCTGGCTGGGCCGAACATGGATTATCTGGAGACGCCGGCGGATCCGCGAGACGCCCTGGTAGGCCGTACAGACGAGGACATATGCAGGGTGGCGTACCTGCTGGCCAACGGCTGGGGCATCGACGATAACGACAATCAGTGGTGGACGGCCTGGAGCGGCAGCGTGCTGCCCAGCAGCGGTTATACGCCGTATCCGACTCCTACCCCCAATCCGCCCGTGGACAGCTGCGACGGCAGGTATGGCAACTGGCACGGAAAGCCATGCGCGTTCGCGCGCATCGTTACCCAGATGGCCATATGGGCCGCGCAGACCTCCGCGCCGCGCACGGTGGCAACAGGCGGAATATTCATTATCTGCGATACGCATAACCCGGGCAATTACACCGCCGCAACCGCGCCCTTCCGCGACTCGCTGGACAGAGCGTTTGCCAACCTGGTAAATGCCGCTAACGTGTACGTAATAGAATCCGACTGCGTCTCCAGGTTGCAGGAAAACACGGGCAGCGTGTTCACAGGCCCGGCGAGCGCCCAATACCCCTACGGCGACCTTGATCTAGGGCTTAGCGCCGCAACGCCGTATCCGCCGCGCTCCCTGCGCGATCTGAACCTGCCCGTTATATCCAACTGCAACGCCGACGCGCAGTCGATCACCGCGTGCGCCACGGATACTCGGCGCCTGTTCTGGACGGCGATACCCAACGAGGTGCGTATCGTTTGCGGCCGTGTGCTGGTAGGGCCATTCCGCCTGCATTCCACGAAAGGCTCTGTTTCCGCACCCAGATGGTCGGTAAGGAATACATGCGGCTGCAACCCGGAGTTCCCTGAGTTTGACGAGACCTCGCCGCGCTGCCAGCCGGGCGAGGACTGGTACCATACCTCGCATTGCTCGAATCTGTTCGCGTTCGTCGATTACTGCGGCAACCCGATATGCTGCGACGCGGGATCGTTCGAGAGCGGCGGACGTTTGCCTGATGAGCCGTGTTTGGATACGGATTTCTATATAGCGGTAAAGATTACGGGCAGGTATATGTGTTTCACGTTGTGTGTGGAGGCCTCATTCAGAAGATCGGAA
>JAITDK010000158.1 GCA_031282605.1 Oscillospiraceae bacterium | reverse complement strand
TTGAACGGGAAGGAGATGAGCGAATCGCTGGCCGGGAATGTCGTGTTCATCGCTATGCGGATGATTACGCCCACTTCCAGGTTCAACGGATAGAAGTCCGGCCCTTTTGCTTCCTTGGCCTTCTGCAGCAGCGGGCCAAGTTCGTAGAAATTGCCTACATCCTCTACGGTGTAGCCCAGTTCTTCCAGCAGCGGGGTGTTGATGTCCCACGTATACTGCTGCGCGACTTCCTTGTATCCCGGGATGCCGTAGACGCCCACGCCGTCCGCGCCTTCTACCACGGCCGCGTCAGCCAGCACCTTTGGCAGCTTCGTGAATAGATCAGGCGCGTACTGCTCCAGCAGGTTGTTATCCGGATCGTCCAGGCGCACATACGCGCCCTGTTTTGCGTAGCGGCTGTACTCGTTCGCCGACCATGAACAGGTGAAATAGATGTCGATATCATCGCCACTGTTGATGGACGTGACGACATTGGTGTCAAAATCGCCCCATGTGTCCCAGATGATCTGCAGTTCGGCGTTGATCTTGTCTTTCAGGTACGCGTTGACGGCCTCCAGAACGGGTTTGTCGTCGGTAACATTGCTGCCGTGCAGCATCCACTTGAGTTTCACGGTGGGTTCGCTCGCGCCAGCTGCGGGAATGCTAACGAACAATACAGCCAGCATCGCCAACGCCAGAGTAATAGCTAGTCCGCGTTTCATAGACAGTGATCCTCCTTCATCTTATCTTCACGTATTTGTGAACTAAGACGGATCGCTCCGCCGTATCACCTTTTTATTCGCTGAGTCTATCCCTTGACCGATCCGATTGTCAATCCTGCGACGATATAACGCTGGAAGAACGGATACGCGCACGCGATAGGCAGCACGATGAACACCACCAGCGCCATGCGCAGGTTCTCGCGAGGCAGCTGCGCGGCGATATTCGCGGCCTCAATGCCGATCATCGCGCTGTTTCTCGCCAGAAAATCTATCTGGTTCTGCATGCGCATCAACAGGTATTGCAGTGGTATATACTGCGCGCTCTTGATGTACAACAGCGCGAGGAACCATTCGTTCCAGTAGCTGAGCGCGGTGAGCAGCGCGACCGTTGCGATCCCCGGCGTGGAGATAGGAAGGACGATCTGCGCCAGCGTGCGGTACTCGCCGCTGCCGTCGATGGACGCGGATTCAATCAGCGCGTCCGGGATTGTCGAGGCGAAGAACGTACGCATCACGATGAACATAAACGGGCTTACCAGGGCGGGGACGATCAGCGCCCAGTAGTTATCGTTCAGCCCGAGCAGTTGTTTGCACACCATGACGGTCGGCACCAGCCCGCCGCCGAATATCATCGTGATGAAACTGAGGAACGAGAAGAATGTGCGGAACCTAAAATCCTTGCGGTACAGCGCGTATGAATACAGCAGGGTTATGACCAGCGAGATAGACGTACCCGCTATTGTTACAAAAAAGCTGTTGAAGTAGGATCGCCACAGTTGGTCGCCCCACCGGAATACATACTGATATGCCTCCGTCGAGAATTGGTTGGGCCAGAATGAGAACCCGATCGTCTTTAGCGAACTCTCGGCAGAGAAGGATATGATTATAACGAATATGAACGGAACCACGCACGCTAGCGAGAATCCGCCCAATACGATGTGCAGTATCGCTTCCCAACCGATCCCTATCCGATCCAGTTTCATTGGTTTGCGCGCGGCCTGCGCAGCGTTCATCGCGATCCCTCCTCACTCTAATGGTCAGAACAACCCGCCGTTGGGATCTATCCGTTTGGCCACTATGTTCATCGTCATCATGAACACGAAGCCTACAGCCTGCTGGAACAATCCGGCGGCCGACGACATGCCTATGTTGCCGGTTGTGATGTATGTGCGATATACGTACGTATCAATAACCTGCGTGACGGAGAACAGCGATCCGCTGTTCATCGGCACGTTGTAGAACAGGCCGAAATCCGAGTTGAACACTCGACCCAGGTTCATCACCAGCAGTATCAGTATCATCGATCGCAGCTGCGGCAGCGTGATGTATCGCACCTGCTGCGGTCGGGTTGCGCCGTCGATCCGCGCGGCTTCGTACAGCGATGCGTCGATACCCGTAATCGTCGCCAGATACAGTATGCTGGAGTAGCCGGCGTTCTTCCACAGATTCGCGACGGTGAGCAGCCCTGGCCAGTATCCCGGCACGGTATACCAGTTGGTGGGCATCACAACGCCCGCGGCGCGCTGCCCAGCCGTTACCAGTCCCTTGTCCGGACTGATGAACGCGAACACGAAATAGCTTACTACAACCCAGCTGAGAAAATACGGAAAGAACATCGCCGTCTGATATCCCTTGGCTATCCTCTGGCGCGGCAGCTGCGAGAGCAGCACGGCGAACGTTACCGCAACGACCATTCCCAGGAATATCCAGATGAGGTTATAGCAGACCGTGTTACGTATCATCCGAAGCGAATCGGTGGTCGTGAACAGGAACGAGAAGTTCTTCAGCCCTACCCACTTGCTGTGAATTATGTTGTTCAGCAGCGTGTTGGCCTTCGTGTATATCCTATACTCCTTGAAGGCTATGACTATACCGAACATGGGCAGATACCGCAGCAGCAGCAGCCATACCGCGCCAGGCAGAGCCATGCTCGTAAGCGCGATCAGCTTCTTTGTCTTCGCGGAACCAAGCCGCTTCGCGAGCGGACGCGCGATCCCTGTACTCACTCCAGTCATGCCCGAGCCTCCCCCCCCCCCAAAATACCGCTTGCGATAGAGTGCATCCCGTATTCTTAGCAAGTATAGCATATACAGTATGAAGACACAATATGTTTTCCGTTCTCTGACTAGCAATATTTACGGTATGGCTACTGCCCAGCAGGCGTCAAAGCACATGCCAAATTTGAAAGCAAGCCACGCCAGGTGCGATAGCATCCGCTGATTTTCTGTTTCGTCTTACAATGGCGCAGATCTCACTCGGCAAGATTGTTCGTGAAGGGCACGTCGTACCTCCGCATGAACAGTATATATTCAGCCTTGCGCCCGATTTGTCCTCCCTGCGATCGTCCCGTTTTTTCACGGTTATTCGGGATCTTTTTATAACCGTCGCTGCTTGGAGGCTTCGACGAATTCGAACTATCCTTGTTAATAAGCGATTTCAACCGCCTGCTTCGCGTTAACCTCGCGCAGCGCTGCGTTTTCCGCGACCAACGCAGCGTTTTCGCGCTCCAACTCCACGGCTCTCATTCCACACTTGTTGATTCTGGTCGTCAGCTTTATTATCTCATATCTCACTTCTCCCGGCATTTGTTAAGCCGCTCGTTCCCTTTAGATTACTGCTGGACAACAATATTGGGACACGATCTGTCGTGCCCCAATATTTATACTCCATACCGCTATGAATTTCCGCGGATTCGCGGCGGATTACCGCCACTCACTAAGGCGAACGGAGAATGCTGAACAACCCTTACAAGTAAAATCAGAAGAATCAGAACTTCGGCACCACGGCGCCTTCGTACGTCTCCTCTATGAACTGCCGCAGTTCCTCGTGATGCAGGATCTCGGCCAACTTGAGGATAGCCTCGTTGGTCTCGCTGCCCTCCTTCACGACGAGCGCGTTCGCGAACGTGTCGGCCGCCAGCGAATCCTTCGCTTCGGAAGCGAGCGCGTCGGTCGCGGCGTTAAGTCCCGCGTCGAGCGCGTAGTTGCCGTTGATCACAGCAATGTCAAAATCCGGCAGCGCGCGCGGAATCTGCGCGGCTTCCAGTTCGGTGATTTTGAGATTCTTCGGGTTTTCGACAATGTCCTTGACCGTAACGGTCAGACCCGCGTCTTCGGGCAGCTTGATCAAGCCCTCGGCCTCGAGGAGCAGCAGGGCGCGCGCTTCGTTGGTCGTATCGTTGGGCACCGCGACCTCCGCGCCGTCGGCCAGTTCATCCAGCGACTTCACCTTGCCGGGGTAGATGCCCATCGGCTCATAGTGCACGTCGGTCAGCGGGACAAGGTGGGTGCCGTTGTTCGCGTTGAAGTCGTCTAAGTAAGGGCGATGCTGGAAGTAGTTGGCGTCCAGGTCG
Organism: Oscillospiraceae bacterium; assembly: GCA_031282605.1. Classification (GTDB taxonomy): domain Bacteria; phylum Bacillota; class Clostridia; order Christensenellales; family Aristaeellaceae; genus BNUH01. The sequence goes on along the minus strand of JAITDK010000158.1, from coordinate 8,155 downwards.
CCGCTTTCCAGCGCCAGGTTGGGCAGCACGTAATCGGTGAATTCCGTTACGACCAGATCGATGCCCTGCTCCGCCAGCAGCGGCACGACGAAGTTCAATATCTCCGCATGAGGCACGGGCGTCGCGCCGACGGTCAGTTTCACGTTATCGGCCAGCGCCGGGGCGATGCTCAGCGCGAGCGCGAGAGCCAGCGCCAGAGCGAGCGACAATAGTTTGCGGTTCATAGTTGTTTCCCCTTTCAAACGCATGTTGTGAGATTTTGTGCATTACCGCCAATTTTTTCCAGGAATTACGCAATTCCTATCGGGATATATGATAATACAGTTTGGGTGATTTGTCAAGCCCTTCCTGCTCCCGCAACCCCGGTTCCAACGCGGTTTTGCGCGAATTAACGCGGTTCAACGCAATTTCCACGCCAGATCGGCGGCGAACAGCTCCCGCTTCAGCGACTCATACGACGTCCCGTCGCCGATGCGGACAAACTCGACGCCCATTATTTCCGCCCAATCCTCGAGCATCGCAACGTCTGCGTCGTAACTGAACACGGTGTGATGCGCGCCGCCCGCGAGTATCCAGCACTTTGCGGCTTCGGCGAAACTGGGCAGCGACCTCCACATCACGCGCGCTACGGGCAGGTTCGGCATCTGGTATATAGGCTTGACCGCTTCAACCTCGGCGGCGATCAATCGCAGCCTCCCGCCCATATCAACCAATGTCGCGGCGGTCGCGCCGCCCGGACGACCCTCGAATACCAGGCGCGCGGGCGGCTTGCGGTTTCCGATGCCCAGCGCGTGGATCTCGACGCGCGGCTTATCCGCCGCCAGCGACGGACATACCTCCAGCATGTGCGCGCCCAGCGACAGCTCATGCCCCGGCGTCAGATCATAGGTGTAATCCTCCATAAAGCTAGTGCCGCCGGGCATACCCTCCGTCATCGCCTTGACAATCGCGACCATAGCGGAGGTCTTCCAGTCGCCCTCGCCGCCGTAGCCGTAGCCCTGCGCCATCAAATCCTGACTGGCCAGGCCGGGCAGCTGCTCCATGCCGTGCAGATCCTCAAACGTGTTGGAGTATGCCGACGCGCCCTCCGCGTTCAGAATGCGGCGTATCGCAATCTCCTCCTTGGCCTGATAGCGTATCTCCGGGAGATCGAGAGACGGCGCGGAGTAGCGGCGCGCGTACGCTCCCAATTGGCCGTCAATGTCCGCCTCCGTGACGCGCGACATCTCGCCGACCAGATCGCCGACAGGCCAGGTGTTCACCTGCCATCCCAGCTTGATCTGCGCCTCAACCTTGTCGCCTTCGGTCACCGCAACCTGTCTCATGTTGTCGCCGAAACGCACTACCTTCAGATCGCGGCTGAACGCGGCGCCCGCCGCCGAACGCATCCACGACGCCAGCTGCCTCAAGACGGGATCGTCCCGCCAGTATCCGACGATGATCTTGCGCGGCAGGCGCATCCTCGCGCCGATGAATCCATGCTCCCTATCACCGTGCGCGCTCTGGTTCAGGTTCATGAAATCCATGTCGATTTCGGTATCCGGGATGTTCCTGTTGAACTGGGTGTGCAAGTGGCAGTAGGGCTTGTTTAGTATTGACAGCCCTGCGATCCACATCTTGCTGGGTGAGAATGTGTGCATCCAGGTGATCACACCGGCACATTCGGGGGCGTTGCTGGCCTCGCGCATGATACGGGTGATCGCCTCCGGCGTGGTCAGCGCGGGCTTGAACACGACGGCGCAGGGCAGCAACCCCGACTTATTCAGCTCATCAACCATCACTTTGGCGTGCGCGTCCACCTGCCTGAGCGTCTCCTCGCCGTACAGGTGCTGGGAACCTACCAAGAACCAAAAGGCATAGGCTTTTATGGACTTAGGTTTAGTCTCGCCGTCAATTGATACGCTCATTCCGCACTCTCCTTTTTGATCTTCTTCAGGCGTTTCATAACGTCGTTGCCGCCGCGCCCGAACCAGTCGTGCAACGTCTTGTATTCCGCGTAAAGTTTGTCATACGTGTCGGCGCTCTCGGGGTTAGGGTCGTATGTCTTATCCAGCAGCTTGCCCATTTTGGCCGACGCGTCAAACACCGAGTCGTACCCGCCGTTCGCGGAGCCGGCGGCGACCGCGCCGAATATCGCGCTGCCCAGCGCCGGGCCTTGCGCGCTGCCCGCGACGCGTATCGGCATACGCAGTACGTCGGCGTATATCTGCATCATCATGGGGTTTTTCAGCGCGATGCCGCCCGATGCGATGAACGAATCCACCGCCACCCCGGACTCCCTGAAGTTCTCGACGATCACGCGCGTGCCGTACGCCGTCGCTTCGATCAGCGCGCGGTATATCTCCTCCGGCTTGGTCGCCAGCGTCATGCCGATCATAAGTCCGGTCAAATCGACGTCCACTAACACGGAGCGGTTACCGTTCCACCAATCCAGCGCGACGAGTCCGCTCTCGCCTGGTTTGAGCCTTTCCGCCTTTTCGGTCAGCAAAACGTGCGGGCTGACGCTGCGCGTCCGTGCCTCCTCGGCATACTCGATGGGCATACAATTCTCTACGAACCACGCGAAATGATCTCCAACACAGCTCTGCCCCGCCTCAAACCCGAAGTACCCCGGATACACGCCGTCCTCGACGACGCCGCACATGCCGGGCACGGTCTTCTCCTCCGATCCGGCGATGATGTGGCAGGTTGAGGTGCCCATGATGGCCAGCATCGCGCCGGGCGCGGCCTTCGCGGCGGGGGCGGTGACATGCGCGTCCACGTTTGCGACGGCGACGGCTATACCGGGCTTCAGGCCGATTAACGTCGCGTCGCCCGTCGTTTCCCCAGCCTTGACGCCCAACGGCGAGATCGCGCAGCCCAGTTTATCCTCGACGAGATTCTCTAGGCGCGGGTTCAGCTCGCGCAGGAACGCCTTGGACGGATAACCGTCGCGTTTGTGGAACAGCGCCTTATATCCCGCCATGCACGCGTTGCGGGACTGACGGCCGGTCAGCTGCCATACGACCCAGTCGCCCGCCTCTATGAAGTAATCGGCGGCGTCATATACATCCGGCGCTTCCTCAAGAACCTGGAGTATCTTGGGCAGCGCCCACTCGGACGAAACCTTTCCGCCATAGCGGGGCAGCCACTTCTCGCCGCGTTTCTCAGCCAGCGCGTTGACGCGGTTCGCTTGATCCTGAGCGGCATGGTGTTTCCATAGTTTTATGTACGCGTGAGGGTTGTCCGCCCACTCGGGCATAAAACACAGCGGCGTGCCATCCGCCTTGACGGGCAGCATGGTGCACGCGGTAAAGTCAATACCCAATCCGATCACATCGTCAGCGGATACGCCCGACTGACGCAGCGCCTCCGGTATCGTTTCCTTCAATACGTCAATGTAATCCATCGGGTGCTGCAGTGCCCAGTCCATCCCCAGTTTCTTTCCGGCGGGGAGTTTTTCGTCCATTACGCCGAATCGGTATTCCAGCACGGCCGAGCCTAGTTCCGCTCCGGTCGCGACGTCCACTACCAGCGCGCGTCCCGACAGCGTGCCGAAGTCCACGCCTATCGCGTATTTCGCCATATGAAGCCTCCTTATTTATAACGATACCCGCGTCAAATCTGTTGAACCAATGATAACCTATCTGGGAGAGGATCGCAAGACGCGCCGGGCTTTAGACTATCCTTCATATCGCTAATAATCTCCCGTTTTCGCGCGTCTTGGTTTTTAGCGGTATAAAGAGAATATAATAGCGTAAGTCAGGCGTCATCCGTCCTGTCTTGAAATCCTCGCGTCAATATGATATCCTACAACCATAATCCTTGTCGAAAAACGTATCTCACTCGGAGATTCGCATAGGAGGCTATCGCCCATGAAGATCGCGAACGGTCTCGTCTACCAGGACGAGGCGTATTTTGCCGACACAGACTTGTCGTTCACCGACGGCGCAATCACGGGAGTGGGTCCGCATCTCGCCGCGGACGAGACGTACGACGCGACCGGATGCTATGTCGTCCCGGGATTCATCGATATTCATATACACGGGTTCGGCGGCGTGGACACGATGAACGGCGTCGATGCGGTCAAGACCATGTCGCGCGAGCTGGTCAAGCATGGCACCACGTCTTTCATGCCAACCACGATGACGGCCGTCAAGGCGGAAACGCGCGCCGCCGTTCACGGTATCGCTCAAGCGATAGCCGATCCGGAACCGTTAGGCGCGACAGTGCTCGGATGCCACATGGAAGGTCCGTTCTTCTGCGAGAAGCGCAAGGGCGCTCAACCCGCGCACGCTTTGCTCAATCCGTCGCCGATCGACTTCGAGGACATGACCGGCGCGGACGTTTCAGTGGTGCGGCGGCTCGCGCTGGCGCCCGAACTGCCCGGCGCGCTCGAGCTGATCAAGGCGCTGGTCGGACACGGCGTCCAGGTGTCGCTGGGACACACCGACGCGACGTACGCGCAGATGATCGCCGGAGCCGCCGCCGGAGCCAGCTCCGTCACTCACATATATAACGGAATGTCGCCGCTCACGCATCGCGAACCGGGAGCCGTCGGCGCCGCGCTGACCAGCCGCCAGCTGACGCCGGAGTTTATCGCGGACTTGATCCACCTGCATCCCGCCGCGCTGCGCCTGGTCTTCGACGCGAAAGGCTCCGAGAATTGCATAGCGATAACGGACAGCATGGAAGCCGGCGGCATGCCGGACGGGCAGTATCAGCTGGGCGGTCAGGATGTGTTCGTCAAGAATGGCGCGGCGCGCTTGGCCGACGGCACATTGGCCGGAAGCGTGCTGACGATGCGCCTTTCACTGCGGAACATGGTGACGGTCGTCGGCGTCCCGATCGCGGAGGCACTGCCGATGTATACCTCCACGCCCGCGCGGCTGATAGGCGAGACGCGGCGCGGCAGACTGGCCGAGGGCATGATCGCGGACGTCGTCATACTGGATCACGCGTTCAATATTCGCGCGGTCTGGGTGAACGGAAAGCGCTGCGTGTGAACGATATGAGCGATACGCGCGCCGATACGACGAAGTATTACAGTCCGCTCGCAAGGATGCTGTCGCCCTACGTCGCGGGCGAACAGCCGCAAAGCGGCGGCTGGATTAAGCTGAACACGAACGAGTCGCCTTACCCGCCCTCCCCACGCGTGATTGAGGCTGTACGCGGTGCGGTCGGCGAAGACGCCGCCGCGTTGAGGCTGTACCCCGACCCGGATGCCGACGCGCTGCGGGATGCGCTGTCCAAGCGCCATGGCGTCAATCGGGAGAATGTCTTCATATCTAACGGCTCCGACGAAACGCTGGCGTTCATGTTCGCGGCGTTCTTCGCGGGACTGGATTGCGTCACTCCCGCCGTCGGATACTCGTTTTACCCGACATACGCGCTGCTGTTCGGCGCGAAACTGCGGTTGATTCCCATGGCCGACGGATTTAACGCTGGGCTTAACGTCGACGTCGGCGGGCTGCTGAACGCCAACGCTCCCATCATAATAGCGAACCCGAACGCGCCCACGACGATAGCGCTTTCGCGCGAAACGATACTTGACATGCGCGAGACCCTCGCGAAGCGTTCGCAGCTGTTGGTGGTCGACGAAGCATACGCGCCGTTCCACGAGGATTGCGCGGTCGCCGATGGGTGCGCGAGATATGACAACCTGCTGGTGGTACGCACATTCTCCAAGGCGTACGCGCTGGCCGGGATGCGCGTCGGGTACGCGATCGGGCACTCCGACTTGATCGACGCGCTGTGCCGAGTACGTGACAGCTTCAATTCGTATCCGGTGGATCGTGTCGCGCAGGCCGCCGCGCTGGCCGCCGCCGAGGACGTTGAGACGCTGAGTCGAACCGTCGCCGCGATCAGCGATACGAAAATAACGTCGCGTCAGGCGTTGCTGTCGCTGGGGTTTGAATGCGCACACTCGCACACCAACTTCCTGTTCGCGCGCCATCCGCGAGTAAAAGGCCGGATCCTGTATGACGGTTTGGCCGCGCGGCGCATCCTCGTGCGCAGGTTCGATAAGCCGGGGATCGAAGATTATTTGCGAATAACTATCGGAACGCCGGACGAGATGAAACGCGTGATCCAGGCGTTGACGGATATTCTGAAAGAAACATTATCATGAACGCTAGCATGAACGATACCAGCCGCGCGTTCCTCGCGCTGCTCGAAGCCGCTATACACGCGCATGAACCGCCGCCGCTACCGGATGGTTTGGATTGGACTGCGCTATACCGGCTCGCTGCGGAGCATCGCGTCGAGGGGATGTTGCTCGCTCCCGCGCTCCAGGTTACACCGCCGCCGCCTGATACACTGCTGACTCAATGGCAGCAGCGCGCGATGGCCGTCACGATGCGTCAGTTTCAGATTGTGGACACGCTGCACACAACGCTGGCCGCGTTTGAGGAAGCGAGCTTGCGCGCCGTCGTCCTCAAGGGCGTTGTGCTGAAGTCACTCTACCCCGAGCCTGATCTGCGCGTGATGTCGGACGCCGACCTGCTAGTCGAATCGAGCGCATTCGATCGCGCTAAGTCGCTGCTTATCGACCAGGGTTATCAGGAGGTAACGGAGGATTCCCACGAGGATACGTTTGTTTGCGCGCATCCGGACGGGCTGCGGATCGAACTGCATAGCCGCTTGTTCGACCGAAAGAACCGGGGCTTCCTTGCGCGATTGGATGAGGGCGCGCTGTTCCCGGTCTCCAAGGCCGTTCGGGTCGAGGCGTACGGCGGCGAGTGCTGGACGCTCCCGGCAGGCGAGCACGCGCTGTTCCAACTGCTGCACATGGCCAAACATATGATCACGACCGGATTTGGTCTTAGGCAGGCGTGCGACTTCACGCTATTTATCGAGGCGAATGATTCGGCCATCGACTGGCCGTGGTACGGGAGACAGTGCGCGGCGCTGGATCTGCTGCCGTTCCAGTGCGCGTTGTTGACGCTGTGCCGCGATCATTTGGGATTGAGGGACGGCGCGTGGCAATCCGTCATTACGGGCGGTTCGCCGGAATCGTACGAGGAAACCGCGAATGGTCTGCTGACGGACATACTGGACGCGGGCGTTTTCGGCAAGAGCACAGCAGAGCGTACGCGCAGCGCGGCGGTGGTGTATCGTTCGTTCGACGGAGCGGAAGGCAAGAGGGAGAGCCGATGGCGTTCGCTGGCGCGCGCCGTATTCATCCGCCGGGATGAGCTGCATCCGCCGTATCTCTACGCTAAGAAGCATGGGTTCCTGCTGCCGATCGCGTGGGCGCACAGGTTGTTCAGGTACGCGCTCATTGACCGGCGCGGGGGCGCGGAGTCCGGCGCGGGTCTTAGCGTCGCGCGAGAGAGGATGGCGTTATTGGATAGACTCGGTATGTTTAAATAGGAGGTTGTTATATTATGGCGTTTAAACTGACTCACCTGCAGGCGCGCAGCGGCTTTGTTACACGCAAGGTCGGCGACGCTTATATGATCGTGCCCACCGGTCCTCGCATGAAGGAATACAAGGGCGTCATTACGATCAATGAGACGGCGGCGTTCCTGTTTGACTTGGTTAAGGAGAAGAGGCGGCAGACCGATGAATTGATCAAGGCTCTGCAGGATGAGTACGGCATCGACGGCCAGACCGCGTTCGACGCGTTGTCAGCGTTCGTGGATCAATGCTCGTTCGCCAACCTGCTGGTGTCCGAGGTCGTCGAGTATCTCGATTTGCAGCGGAACTACTATATGTCTGACGATTTGCTGAATGAAGTGAAACAGGCGCTCGCCAACCCCGAACTCGCCCAGCTCGCAAACGAGCTGGAGACAGCCGAGGCCGCCGTGAACGCGCCCGATCCCAACGCGGGAGCGACGCTCTTCCCAGAGATTGAACCGACCCGCGGCGTCGATGGGACGCAATCCGATGGAAACGTTTGACGCGCAGCCGAATCCGGAGGTATCCGGCTCTGCTCAGGATGCGTCGCGCACTCCCGGCCAAAACTGGGATCATTTCTCGCAGGTCATGCGTGATTACTCCATATTGAACCATATACCGTATAAAGCGTCGTTCGAGCTGACCGCGCGCTGCACGCTCAAGTGCAAGATGTGCCTGATGAGGCTCGATCCAGAGCAGCTGCCAGAGTATGGCCGCGAGTTGACCACCGCCGAATGGATACGGCTGGGCGAGATGGCCTTCAACGCGGGCACGC
>JAITDK010000084.1 GCA_031282605.1 Oscillospiraceae bacterium | reverse complement strand
TAGACCCACCGACATGAACGCATCCGGGTAGTCGCCCGACGCTAGGATCAGGCTAAGCTTCTCAGCGCGCCCTTCCAGAGGGATCAGCTCGAACTCAAAGTCCAGGTTTGTCTGTTCTTTCCACCACTTGACAAATTCGTTGGTATTCCAGTCCTCGATACTGGGGAAATCGGTTACGGCCAGACGGATCGTCACATCGCCGGGATTCTCAACAACCGGCAGTGTGTAGCCCTCGGCTGCGAACGCCGCGCCCGTCGTCAGCAGCATAGCCGCCAGCGCCAGGCAGATAATGATCTTGCGCATAGTTAACCTCCCGATAGCATTATAGTCATCCCGCAATGGGAACAACCTCCCATTAATAACTCCGTTATCCCTTGAGCGACCCGATCATCACGCCTTTAACAAAGTATCTCTGCACAAACGGATAGAGTATCAGCAGCGGCGCGCTGGATACCACGATCACCGCATATTTCAGCAGGTTGCTCATGCCTTGACGCGTGGCCAAGTCACGCAGATCCTGCACCGCGCCCACGTCCATCTGGTTTAAGATCAGTATATTGCGCAGAACCACCTGCAGCGGGTAGAGTTTCTTATCGGACAGGTAGATGAACGCGTCGAAATAGCTGTTCCATATACCCACCGCGCTGTACAGCCCGACCACCGCCATGATCGATCCCGACAGCGGCAGCGCCACGTGCGCTAGCATACCGTATACCGTGCAGCCGTCCAGATTCGCCGACTCGAACAGTTCCTCCGGTATGGATGACTTGATGTACGTACGCGTAAGCATGATAAACCACGCGCTGACCGCGCCGGGCAGTATCATCGACCAGATGGTATTGAGCATCTTGAGGCTGCGGATCAGAAGGTAGCTGGGGATCAATCCGCCGCTGAAAAACATCGTGACGACCAGCAGCGCCGAAAACACGCTTCGCCCGTAAAAGTCCTTCCGCGTCAGGCAGAACCCTGACAGCATCGTGACTATCATCGTCAGCGCCGTGCCCAACACGGTATATATGAATGAGTTGACATACCCGGTGACGATCTGCTTATTTTGGAACACGGCGTCATACGCGGTGATCGACAGATCCACCGGATACAGCCATACCCGCCCGCCCATCACGGCGGACGGCGACGAGAACGATGCGCTTAACACGTATATCAGCGGATACGCGACCAGCGCCGCCGCGATCAGGAGAATCAGCGTCGTTAGCCCGTCGAATAAATTGTCGCCCCACGACTGGCGGATACGTCGGCGCTTGCGGCGTTCAATGCGCGTTGTCATTCGGCTATCCTTTCACCATAGTCCGCCGTCGGAGAACCGTCGGCAGATTGTATTGGTAATAAAAACCATCGCGAAACTGATGACCGAATTAAACAATCCCGCCGCGGTCGAATAGCTGTAGTTGCTGTTCTGCAAGCCCATCTTGTATATGTAGGTGGAGATAACCTCCGATATGGACAGGTTGATATTGTTCTGCATAAGGTATATCTTCTCGAACGCTACGGACAGTATGCTGCCTGTGTTGAGGATAAACAGTATCCGTATCGTCGGCGTGATGGACGGCAGATCCACGTTGAGTATTCGGCGGAACTTGCTCGCTCCATCCACGGTGGCCGCGTCATATAGCTCCGGATTGACGCCGGATAACGCGGCGAGGTATATCACCGCCGAGTATCCCGCGCCCTGCCATATCCCCGTCAGCACGTATATCAACCGAAAATAACGCCTCTCGCCCATGAAGTTGATTGCCGATCCGCCCATGCCCCTTACCATCTGATTGACTAACCCTGAAGATATATCTGTGAACTGTATAATCATCGACACCAGCACGACCGTCGATATGAAGTACGGCATATACGTGATCATCTGCACCGACTTGCGGAAACGCCTGCTGGGCGATTCATTCAAGCACACCGCCAGCAAAATCGGCGCCGGGAAACCCAGCAGCAGCGAGTATATGCTTATCAGCAGCGTATTGCGTATCACGTTCCACGCCGACGAAGCGGTAAGGAATTGATTGAAATGCTTCAACCCCACCCATGGACTGTTCACAATCCCCAGCCGCGTCTTGTAATCCTTGAACGCCAGCTGCAACCCGTACATCGGGTAATACTTGAATACCAGCAACAGAGCCAGCGGCAGCAACATTAGCAGATAATACGGCGCGCTGGCGCGCATCCGCTGCCAGACTGTTCTTCTGTTGATTCCGCGCGGCGCCCCGCTCGCCCGGTTTAAACCGTCCATCCCATTCCTATTGGCACCGGCCTGACCCACCATCATGCCGCTCCTTAACAATTCATTCATTGCCCCACGCATACCTATCCGGAATGCACACTGTAGTTAGTATAAAACACTTTGAGCAAAATGGCAAGAAAATAATTTTCTAAGCGCGACTTGTTAGAATGACAGGCAGGATTAATAGGCAATATTACTAAGCGTCAACACATTGTCGAAGGTTGCATTCTGGTACGGAAGGCGGCTCCGCCTGCATAAAACAAAACAACCTGATGATTGACGTATCCTCAGCAAGACTCAAGCCGCATTATCATCTTAACGACATTACTATATATAACAGCGCCAGCCCAGCCTTCCATGACTGCACCCCATAGACTTTCCAAACCCTGCACTCATTCGCCGTTTTAGATAAATACATGAGCAACTTATTAGCTGATTTATGAAATCAATACATTTTAAACTACAGATGATTGTAGGAAACTTAGTGTTGACTTCCTGCTGCATCGGCATATAATAAAACATATAGGAATTATTCGTTTTAGACAGAGGAGGAGCGTGTATGGGTCGCTCCGATAGGAAGCTTTGTTCCGCATATGGGATGCGCGCCTGTCGCTGTTGCCGCGGCGCGTGTCGTTTCATAGCGCAGGACGCAGGGTAACTCGACCGATTTCTTACGGAGAGTGCCCCGGGCGCCGCGGTTCGCTCCTCTTTTTCATATAGTAACGACCGGACAGCCGGAGTTTCTGCTTAGTAAGAGCGAAAACCACGGCTGTCCGTTTTTTTGTCGCAAAGCGCGGAAATGTCCCGTATGATACGCGGTTCAGCCGCGCGAAAGCCGTTCCGGCGGCAGGATCGTCAATCGCCTCGGTAAGACTGAGATGGGGTGCAATATGGCTGATATACCGAAAATTGAAATCCGCAACGTTGGGCGGATATTCCGCAAGCGCGGCGTGAACGAAGACTTTCACGCGCTGTCGGATTTTTCGCTGACGGTGCGCGAAGGCGAATTCGTCACGATCGTCGGTCCGTCCGGCTGTGGGAAGAGTACGCTGCTTGATGTCCTCGTCGGGCTTTCGGAGGCGAACGAGGGCGAGGTGCTCATTGATGGCCGGCCGGTACACGGACCCGCGCTAGACAGGGGCATCATCCTGCAGGGTTACGCTCTGTTTCCGTGGCGAAGCGTCCGGAAAAACATAGAATTCGGTTTGGAAATCAAACGGGTGCCGAAAAAGGAACGGGCGGAGCGCGCGTCGCGTTTCATCAAGCTCGTTGGCTTGGAGGGTTTCGAGAATCATTATCCCTTCGAGCTATCCGGCGGCATGCAACAACGCGTAGCTATAGCGCGATCGCTCGCGTTCGACCCAGAAGTGCTGTTCATGGACGAACCGTTCGCGGCGGTGGACGCGCAGACGCGCGAAGCGATGCAGGACGAATTGCTGTCCATCTGGGAGAAGACAGGGAAGACGATCCTTTTCGTCACACACAGCATCGAGGAGGCCGTCGGGCTGGCTGACCGCGTGGCGGTCATGTCGAAAAGCCCCGGACGCGTCAAGGAGATCGTGGAGGTCGGCCTTCCTCGCCCGCGCAGGGTGTCGCAGGTTCGCGACACGACCGACTTCAACGTCATCACGCACCGTGTATGGGAACTCCTGCAGGATAAGCCGCCGGAGTCGCTGAAGGTCAGGCAGCCGGGCATGGACATCGGCGAGGCGATTCTGCCCGATGCGATCATATAAAGGGAGGCATTAGGGAGGCATTATGGAAAGCAAGCCGCGCTCGCCCAAGGATCCTAAGGACGTTGAAGAGCTTATACCGCAGGATAAGCTGCAAAAGGTTCTTGAGTACATCCTCGATATCAAGTTCGGCTCCGTTACGCTCGTCATTCACGACGGCGAGATCGTCCAGATGGAAAAGCTCGAAAAAATACGCTTTAAATAGTAAAGCGAGTAGTAAAGCAAGCGGTGGATATGATGTCGGCGTTTATCGCAGGAGCCAAATTCAGCTACGAGCTTGGCGGAGCGCTGTTGACGCTGACCGGGCTGAATCGTGCCGCGCCGATTGTACATACGGCGATCGACTGCGCGCCGATTGAGCATTAAGGAAACGGAGAAAGTATTTTGAACAAGATTGTGAACAACCTGACGCAGCTGATAGGCGACACGCCCGTACTCCGGCCACAGAACTTCAAAGCGCTTGCGGGCGTTACGGAATGCGACCTGCTTTTCAAGCTCGAATACTTCAACCCGCTTGGCAGCGTTAAGGATCGAATCGCGTACGCCATGGTCGTTGACGCGGAAAAAAAGGGAATACTCACGCCGGACAGCGTAATAATCGAACCGTCAAGCGGCAACACAGGGGTCGGGCTCGCGTTCGTAGCGGCGGCTCGGCGGTACAAAATGATCGTCGTGATGCCGGACACAATGACCAGCGAACGCCGCGGCCTTGTCGTCGCGCTCGGAGCGAAACTCGAACTGACGCCCGGCGCGGCGGGTATGAGGGGCGCGATCCGCAGAGCGGAAGAGCTGCAAGCGCAGGTTCCTCATGCCGTCATTCTGCAACAGTTTGAAAACCCCGCCAATCCCGAGATTCATCGCGCGACGACAGGCCCTGAAATCTGGGAAGCGACGGAGGGTAAAATTGATATCCTCGTCGGCGGCGTCGGAACGGGCGGCACGATTACGGGCGCGGGGCTTTATTTGAGGGAGCGGAATCCGGACGTGAAAATCGTGGCGGTCGAACCGTTCGCATCCCCCGTCTTGTCCGGGGGCAGCCCCAGTCCGCACAGAATTCAGGGCATAGGCCCTGGCTTTATCCCGAGCGTGTTAGACCTATCGCTCGTCCATGAAATTTACAAGGTTCTCGACGACGAGGCGATTGACACGACGCGGACGCTCGCACAGGAAGAGGGACTGCTCGTCGGGATTTCAAGCGGCGCGGCTGCGTTCGCGGCGGCGCAGATCGCGCGGCGCCCGGAGAACAAAGGCAAAACAGTGCTTGCGATTCTGCCTGATACCGGCGAGCGGTATCTGTCAACGGGCGTTTTCGCAGCGCGAGACGAAAAGAGTGGGCATTGGTACAACCGCCGCCAATAAGCCGACGTTGTTTTAGGGGGTTCAACGGCATCGAGCGCGCCGAGGTGAGGATCCCGCCCTGATCGTTGTCCGCGCCAAGCGCGGCGTCATCACCGACGCTGAGCGGATTAAGCAGCGGGCATCGCCGCAGGAGAACACGTTTTCACGGGCGGATGTGATATGAACGTCAAGGAGGGTGCAAAACCCATGTATGATTTTGATAAGACCATTGAGCTTTGGGATCCTTTGTCCCACAAATGGGGCTCATTCCCGGAGGACGTCATTCCGATGTTCGTGGCCGTCATGGATTTTGAGGCTACGCCCGCCGTTTGCGACGCGCTGAACACACGGCTGAAAAACAGGGTGTTCGGATATGAGCGCGCAGGAGATCAGTTCTTGGACACGGCCTCCGGTTGGTTCAAGCGCGTTTACGGACTCGACGTCCCTCGAGACTGGTTGCTGCCGCTGACGGGGATCGTCCCTGCCCTCGCCGCGCTGGCCAACTTGACTCCGCATGCCGCCGTGCTGACGAACACTCCGAATTACGTTGGGTTGTTACGCGCGCCGGAGTACGCGGGGAAAAAGGTGATCCGTTCCCCCCTGATCACGGAACGCGCGCCGGATGGTTTGCTTCGCTACCGACTGGATTACGATGACCTGAAACGACGCGCAGCGGGAACGGGCGTCTTCTACCTCACAAACCCGCTGAACCCGGTCGGAAAGGTGTTCGAGCGTTCAGAGCTTGAGGAGTTAAGCCGTTTCGCGAATGAAGAGCGGCTGATTGTGTTGTCGGACGAAATTCACTGCGAGCTTATCTATGGCAAGCGGCATATCCCATATTTCGACGTCGACCCCGACAACTCCATCGCGTTGTACGCGGCGGGCAAAATCTGCAACATCGCGGGTCTTCCGCACGCGTTCGCGGTCGTGCCGAACCCAGAGCTGCGCGAGCGCGTCCGACGTATCGCTTTGACGATGGGTCATCCCGGCACGCTGGAATATGTTGCGGCGGAAGCGGCGTTCTCCGCCAAGAGCGACGAATGGAAGCGCGAGCTGAACGACTATCTGGCGGCGAACAGGGACTATCTTGAAAGCGAACTGCGCCGCCGCTTCCCGGACGCGGATTTCCCACACACGGACGCGACGTACCTGCAATGGATTGACTTTGGCCGCTATATCGACGGCGGCGCGAAGCAGTTTCTACGCGAGCACGCAAAGGTTGAACTGACCGACGGCGTAAGCTTCGGAGGCGCGGAGGAACACGTCCGGCTGAATTTCGGTTGCCCGCGCTTCCGGCTTGCCGAGGCGCTCGACCGGATTGAAAACGCTATTAATTCGGGCGGCGGACTGCGACGGACGGGGGCGGCGCCGTGATAACGAAAAAGAACGAAGACGACGCCGTGCGCAGGCTTTTGAGATTCCGTTTCGCCCGCGGCGCGCGGAACCGATGTCGCCGCAGCCGCTCCTCAATTTGACAAGGAGAGTCAGGAATGAACGCAAACAACAATGAAAACGGGGCGGCATACGCCTCGGTCGCGGTTCGCGCCGGAAACGGGCGGCTGAGTGGCGCGCGAGCGAGGCTCGGAGGTTTTTGGGCGCATCTGCCGCAGAAGATATTATCCCTGCGGAGGCTGCTCGGAATTGCCGTGTTCTTTGCGCTGTGGGAGCTTCTTCCCCGCGCCGGGTTTGTCAACAAAAACTTTCTCACGCCGTTCACGACTGTCGTCGCCACGTTCGCGAATCTGCTGAGATCGGGCGTTCTGATCAAGCACATCGGCGTCAGCCTGCAGCGGAGTGCGATCGGACTTTCCCTCGGCTTCGCTATATCCATTCCCTTGGGAATCCTGATCGCCTCGTTCAAGCGGCTGGAGTATTATCTCGACCCGCTGATTCAAACGCTGCGACAGACATCCATCATTGCGCTGCTGCCTGTTTTCCTGCTGCTCTTCGGGATTAAGGAATCCGCGAAGTACGCCATTGTCTGCTGGGGCGTGTGGGCGCCGCTGCTTTTGAACACGATCAACGGCGTGAAGGGCGTCGATCCCATACTAATAAAGGCGGCGAGAGCCATGGGCGCGACGCGGCTGATCGTCTACACACGGGTGATCTTTCCTTCCGCATTCCCGTCCGTCGTAACCGGCTTGCGCCTCGCGGCGACAAGTTCGCTGCTCGTTCTTACGGCGGCTGAGATGATGGGTGCGAGCTCCGGCCTGGGTTATCTCATTCACTACTCGCAATCGCTGTACCAGGTTCCCAATATGTACGCGGCGATCCTGACCATGTCGCTTCTCGGCATCCTCACCAACTACCTGCTCGTTCAGCTCGAAAAAAGGGTGACGCGTTGGAAGCCGAAGACGTGATGGTAATATGCCAAACAAAATTGAGAAAGAGGAACAACCATGAAAACTATGCAAAAGGCCATGCTCGCATTCATCCTCGCGCTGACGCTGACGCTCACGCTGCTCGCGGCGGGCGGCAACGCCGAAACCCTACCCGCGTCGGAGCCCGAATACGGTCCAGACGGCATCGCATTCGTGGATGGGAAGCTCACGGAACGTTTTACGCTTAAGCTCGTGAGGCCGACGCAATTCAATGACGCGATTTTCGCGTACGAAAAAGGGTTTTACGACGAGGTCGGTCTTGACATCGAGTGGCTGGACGTCCTGCCGCAGAACGTCTCGCTCGCGCAGGCGGTTCAATCGGGCCTCGTTGACGTCTTCGGTTCCGGACATACGACGAACATCGTTCTCGCCCGGCAGGCGGGCGTTAACCTGAAAATCGTCAACGCGGCAACGGAGGACGGACCGGACTTCAGCCAGACGCATATGACATGGTTTGTACGCGAGGACAGCCCGATTCAATCCGCGGCTGATCTCAAGGGCAAAACCCTCGCGCTGACAGGGCTCGGCAGCTGTGCCCAGCTATGGACGTATGTCCTGCTTGGTCAGAATGGGCTTGACGGGACGGACGTCGAATACACGGTCCTGTCCAATGAGACGCTTGTCGAACAGGTGCTGCGCCAAGGCGACGTAGACGCCGCCATCCTGCACGGCCCGAAAAATGTCATCGCGGACGCCGAGGGCGGTCTGCGTATCATCGCGCAGAGCTACGATATCGCTCAAGCCGCCGGCAACGGCGCGCTCTCCGCGGTTGGAGTACGCGCGTTTACAGAGGAATTCATCGCGGAGCACCCCGCCGTTGTGAAGGCATATGTGCTCGCGGCGAACCGCTCGCAGGTCTGGGCGAACGCCAATTACGACGAGGCGGTTAAATTGTCTGCTGAATTTCTCGGAGTCGATCTGGGCGTGATCGCCGGCTGCCCCTACACGAAATCCCTGTGGGTCGAGGAAGATCGCTTGAAATTTTGGGTCGATACGGCGGAAAAATACGCATTCCCTGGTTTTGAGACGCTGGGCGCGGTTGACGTAAAGGATCTCTACACCAACGATTACAATCCGTTCTACTTAGGAGAACTGTCTGACTGATTCGCCATTCGCCCCGCCGACCGGCGAAAGCCGCGCGGCGGGGCGCGAAAGGAGTGCGCGCGCTATGGATATCATGAAAGAATCCGGTCGCTGCGAGGCGCTCGCCGTCGAACATCGGCGGCATCTGCATCGTCATCCGGAGTTGTCCGGGCTGGAATATAAAACACTGAAATATATTGATGAACGACTGACGGAATACGGCGTCGATCATTACGAGGTTGAAAACGGGGGGATCCTCGGTTTCATCGGAACAGGGCCCGAGGACAACACGCTGCTGCTGCGCGCCGACATAGACGCGCTGCCAATCAGGGAAAACCCGCGTAACCTGAAGCGTGAACGCGAGGTTATCTCCGAAACCGACGGCGTGCAGCACGCCTGCGGGCATGACGCGCACACCGCGATCCTGCTCGCCGCCGCAAAGATCCTGAAGGAGCGCGAGACCGACCTTTCTAAAGGGAGGGTGCTCCTGCTGTTCGAACGCGGCGAGGAAGGCAATGGCAACCTGCGGTACCTCATCCGGCACATACGGGAGCATGACATTAAAGTCAGCGCAGCGCACGGACTCCACGTACGCGCCGACCTGCCCGTGGGAAAGATGATCGCACGTTCCGGTCCCGTAATGGCGGGCGCCGCGGGTTTCCAGGTAACGCTGCGCGGAAGAGGCGGACACGGTTCTCGTCCCGACCTTGCGAACAGCCCGGTCGATTGCTTTAACGCGCTCTACAGCGCGCTGTCCTCCATCCGACTGCGGTGTGTATCCCCGTTTGACGGACTGACGTTCTCCATCGGATACCTAAAGGGTGGCGATAAGGGCAACATCATTCCGTCCGAGCTGGCGTTCGGCGGTTCCGCGCGCTTTTATAAAAAGGAAATAGGCGTGCGTTTCGCTGAGGAATTCAGGTCCATCCTCGACGGCGTGACGGCGGCGTACCGCTGCTCGTACGATATCGCCGGGTTGAAGCCGGGCATTCCTACGGTCAATAACGACGACGCGATCGCTTTCGCGCGCGAAGGAATCGTCAGCCACCTCGGCGCAGACGTTCTCGCGGAGGGCGAACCGCTGATGGGCAGCGAGAGCTTTTCTATCCTCGCCGCGCAGTATCCGTCCGCGTTTCTGTTCCTCGGCGTAAAAAACGACGAATATGGCTCCGGTGCCGATCTTCACAGCGAATATTTCGACCTCGACGAGGCTGCGTTGAAAATCGGCATAGCGGAAACCGTCGCGTTCGCGTTGGAATACGTAAAGCGCGCGCCGAGGTTTAGACAGCAAACCCCATACCAGGCCGAACTCCTCCAATGGCTGGAACGGTGACGCGGAAAAGTGCCCCGTACCAATCGGCGGACGGCCAGCGCGCGGCGGGCGCGCATCCGCAGGGTCACAAAGGGATCCTCTCCTGCCTTTCGCGTCAGCAGTTTCAAACCTTCCTCCCACGCGCGCCCGCATACGCCGCGATTCCCACAAGCAGGAAACAGCAGCCTGCAACGAAGAATCCTTTGACAAATCCTGTGTTTGCGCCTGCGATATCCATGATTCCCTTCAAAAGCGCCGACAAGGCCAGCAGTGCGACGCCCGCGTTGTACGCGTTCAGCGCAAACCTGCACGGGTAGGCAAGCCGCGAAATCCGCAGCGCGGTGAAAACGAGCGCGCCGCCGACTAAGGGATACAGGAACATGAAGTCCATCGCGTCCGAACGGATGCCATGCCCGAACAGCGCGTATACGTTTGAAATCACAACGCACAGCGCGCTGACGGCCAGGTATGCCAGAGTCGTTTTAGTCCTCTTGTCAATATCCGATATAGACAATATCGCTCACTTCCCGCTCTTGGATACGTTTTCCGTCAGTAGTTGGCGCGTTGACCAGCGTGCCGTTGAACCACATGGCGGACGAACCGCCGCCGTCAAAGTTATACGCGACAATGCAGCCTCGGCTGGCGAGAATCTGCGCGAGCTTGAGCAGTGTCAAGCCGTCCTCATCGCCTGTGCGCCCCTCGGAAACGAGGAAGATGTAGTGCAGCGGCTCGATCTGCCCGATTGCCGTGCGCGGGTTACTTACGGAGTGCCTGCCGGAGACCTCGCTGTTCGCGTCCACCAGGATCGCGCCGTCGTTGATCAACGCGGGACCGAACGACCAAACTTGCCATAGACTAGAGGTGTCGGCGATATCTTCTTCCCGTACGATATGGAAATCGCCGTCGTCGTCCATTACCAGCGCGTCCGCTCCGCTGCTCGTACGGTACAGCGTTCCGTTGCGAAGGACGTACCCGTCTGCGGTGAATCCATAATAGTCGCCGTTCACCGCGAGTATGGCGTTGTTTTCCATGGCTATGCCCGAGGTGGTTTCCTTGATGTTCCGCCCGTATTTCCCTTGCGCGAACGCCGTTTTTATATATTCCGGAGACGAGGCGCGCACGTCGGCGATATGGACGGTGGTGCCGTATAGCCTGACAGTTTCGATCGTTATGGAGATGTTATCGTCCGAATAGGACAGTTCCGATATCGTAGGAACTGTCGTTGCGGACAGGGTCGGCGCGGGCGCCGCTTGCGGCGATCCGTCTTCCGTACGGGCGTCCGCTTCGCGCCGAGCGCCGCTAACCTTGGGCGGGCGCGCCACGTCCATCTCCCGCGGTAGTACGAACGTTTCCAGCATGGCGTACGTGAACAAAAGCGCGACCGCCGCTGAGAAACAGATCGCGAACCGGAACGGTCTTGAGAAAAACCGGATCATGCCTTTTCGCCGCATCCCCGAATCGCCTACACTTTCTGGCTTTTCCTGAAAATCAACCCGCTTTGCACCTGCGGCTGATCAGGAACATCCCGCAGTCAATGACTATCTTCGGAATAGCCGGACTCATCCCCTTACGAGAGCGATGAGGTTAACCTTACGCTCAGCAACTGTATAATACAAAAAAACGGGTCATAATGCAAGTTTCTCTTATTGTTCGTCGTTTTTTGACAATAGTCGCTTTCATCGATATTCATTGGCGAAAAGCCCCGGTATATTGGGTAAATGAAAAGCTGGCTGCAGTGCGGCCTGTATTGGATGAGCTGAACGCTCAGTTCGCCCGCTGGTTAGCTGGCTGGTTAATGGGCTAGCTTATTAACAAAGTAATGTGTGCGGCCCCGCCGATCCGGATGGTTCGGATCTGCGGGGCTGCCTCTTCCTCGTCCCCCTACCTTGTCAAGGCATCCCCCTCGGTCTCGTCGGCGCTTAACCCCTGCATCCCACGCTCCAGAAGGTGCACAGCGCGCTTTTCTATACGGGATACATAAGAACGGCTGATGCCCAGTATCTCCGCTATCTCATATTGCGCGCGCGCCTTGCCATCCAGCAGCCCGTAACGCAGTTCCAGCACATATTGCTCCCGCTTAGGCAGGTATGATTTTATCAGTGCCTGTATGCGCTGCAGCGATATCCGCCGATCTACCTCGTCTACAACCGTATCCACATCCGATCCTAACACGTCTATCAGCATTATCTCATTGCCCTCGGCGTCCCGCCCTATCGCCTCGTTCAGCGATACGTCGTTGCGCCGCTTCTGCGCAGATCTTAACACCATTAGTATTTCATTCTCGATGCATCGCGCGGCATATGTCGCCAACTGCGTCCCGCTATCCAGCTTAAAGGTCGACACAGCCTTTATTAACCCTATCGATCCGATAGAGATCAAATCGTCATACTCCTGCCCTGGGATCGAGTACTTGCGCGCTATGTGCGCGACCAGCCGCATGTTATGCTCAATCAGTTTCTGGCGCGAGGCGTCGTCGCCCTGACCCATGCTCTCCAGGCACTGGCGCTCCTCAACGGATGAAAGCGGCTTTGGGAATGACGTCTGCCCGGACACATAAGAAAGCAGGAACAATAAATCCTTTACCACGAACAACATACCGAGCATAAACGCACCTCCCGTATTCGTTTGCCCCACAGAGTCTATATGACGAGGGACAGGGCGTCCTTGCCAGTACGATTAATCGCGAATAAATAAGGACACGGCGCGGGGAGTGCCCCTTACGTAGATTTAAAGGTAGTTGACCAAAGCGAAGCGAGAGGTGGATGAGGGATGCTCAAATTTAGCTCGTCCGAATTGGTTATAAGCATGTATGAACAGT
>JAITDK010000067.1 GCA_031282605.1 Oscillospiraceae bacterium | reverse complement strand
AACCCACGCATGACCACGCTAAATATAATAGCGGAGCCGCTGATCTGCCACAAACTGATGAAAGGGAACGAGCTGCGCGCCTACGTCAGCGAACTGATGGAGACGGTCGGGCTTAATCCCCACCATCTGGAACGGTATCCGCACGCGTTCTCCGGCGGGCAGCGTCAGCGCATAGGGATCGCCCGCGCGCTGGCGACCAAGCCGCGCTTCCTCGTCTGCGACGAGGCGGTATCCGCGCTGGACGTATCCGTTCAGGCGCAGATACTGAATCTGCTGATGGATCTGCAGGAGCGGATGGATCTATCCTACCTGTTCATATCGCATGACCTGGGCGTAGTCAGCCACATATCCGACCGCGTCGGCGTAATGTATGTAGGGCATATCGTCGAATTGGCCGACACCCCGACGTTGTTCGACAAACCGATGCACCCGTATACTCAAGCGCTCTTGTCCGCCAAGCCTGTGGCCGACCCGCGCCGCAAATCGAGCCGAATTATGCTAGAGGGCGAGGTGGCCAACCCATCCAAACTGCCCGAGGGATGCCCGTTCCATCCGCGCTGCCGCGACGTAACGCCAGAGTGTAAGACGGTCAAGCCGCAGTGGCGCGAGGTTGAGCCTGAGCATTTCGTCGCGTGTCATAGGGCGAAAAAGGGGTGACGTCTATTCCGCTGGGAATATCCCTGCTTGTGGCCGTCGTTGGACTGGCCGTGATAATGGTCGTCTCGTCGTTCTACTATCGATGGATATTGGAACGGAGCCTGTTCACGCAACTGAAGGATCTGGATGAGATCCGCACGAACGGACTGCCGCCCGCGCGCTGGCTGCGCAAGGGTCATCCGCCGGTATGGGATAAATATACGCTGCGCAGGCTTAAAGGTCTGCGCCGCTTTGTTAAGCGTACGCGCATGGTGGAGAGCGAGGATACCCGCGCGCTCGTCATTGAGGAGCTGAATCAGATCATCGCCAGCAACCGATAGTCCGTAATTATAACAACAGGAGAATGCCGGAATGAGAATAACATCCTGCAAGACCAACCACCTGACCAATCCTCTGGGCTTTCAGACGAACGAAGCCTCGGTAACGTGGATCGTCGAGGACACCCCTTCCCAGCGGCAGAAAAGCGCCCGCGTTCAAGTCGCCGCCGATCCCGCTATGCAAGACATATTGTGGGACAGCGGCGCTGACGCGCGGCTGGATAGCCGTGCCGTAACGCTGCCCATAACAATGGCGCCGCGCACACGCTATTACTGGACCGCGGCTGTAGAGGGCGACGCGGGCGATTCAGCCGTATCCGACGTTAATTGGTTTGAGACGGCCAAGATAGACGAGCCGTGGGCTGCGCAGTGGATCACCCCGCCGTGGACGGATCTATCGATTCACCCCTACGTGCGCAAGGAGTTCGGCGCAGCCGGGGTCGTCAAGCGCGCTCGAGCGTATATAACGGGGCTTGGCCTGTATGAATTGTATATCAACGGACGGCGCGTCGGCGATGAAACGCTTACGCCGAATTGCAATTCATACGACTCATGGGTGCAGTATCAGACATTCGACATAACCGACGCGTTACAGGCGGGCGTTAACGCGTGCGGCGTCATGCTGGGCAACGGCTGGGCGAAAGGGCGGTTCGGCACATTCGGCAAAAACAACACGCCGTATACGAATAACTTCTCGCTGATTTGCGAGATTCATATCGAATATGAGAATGGCCTATCCGACATTATCCGCACGGACGAGAGCTGGCGGTGCCATCGCTCGCCCGTCGTGGACAGCGGCATATATGACGGCGAGGTGTACGACGCTCGTTTGGAAATCAAGGGCTGGAGCGAACCCGGCCTGGACGACGGCCAATGGGAGGCGGCGCGACTGTTTGACCCTTCCGGACTGGGCAAGCTGACCGATAGACTGTCTCCGCCAGTCAAAGTGATGCGCGAGATCAAGCCCGTCGCGGTAATCACTACGCCTGCCGGCGAAACCGTGCTGGACATGGGTCAGAACATGGTCGGCTGGCTGCGCTTCCGCATTAATGAACCAAGGGGGACGCGCGTCACAATCAGTCATGGCGAGATACTGCAGCACGGTCTCTTCTACCGCGATAACCTGCGCGGGGCAAAGGCACAGTTCGATTACATCGCCGACGGCGCCGAGCGCTGGGTCGAGCCGCGATTCACGTTCTACGGGTTTAGATACGCCAAGCTGGAAGGATTCACGGGCGCGGTATCGACGGACGATTTTGTCGGCTGCGTGGTATATTCGGCGCTGGATACCATCGGCGGCATCGAAACATCCGATCCCAACGTCAATCAGTTGTTCCAAAATGCGTTATGGAGTCAGATGGACAACTTTCTTGACGTGCCCACCGACTGCCCACAGCGCGACGAGCGCATGGGCTGGACGGGCGACACGGAGGTGTTCTCGGGAACGGCACTGTTCAACATGGACGCGTATCCGTTTTACGTGAAGTTCATGCACGACCTATGGCTGGAGCAGGCACAATGCGAAGGCCTGGTCGCCAGCACGATCCCCACATTCAGACGGGATAAGCCTACCGAGGGCGGATTCATGCAGGGCGGCGCGTGTTCCTGGAGCGACTGCGCGACGGTCGTTCCGTGGGAGGCGTATCTGCACACGGGCGACCAGGCGATACTAGCCCGCCAATACCCCAGCATGAAGGCGTGGGTAGACTGGGTCACGCGCACGTGTCAAAAGGACGGCACCGGACTACTATGGTCGAAGGGATTCCAGTTCGGCGACTGGCTCGCGCTGGACGGCCCGGTGGAGGGCGGGGTGTTCGGCGGCACTGATAACGGCTATCTGGCGTCAGCGTACTACCGCTTGTCGTCGCTGTTGGTATCGAAAACGGCGGCTGTGCTGGGGTTCGATGAGGACGCAAAGCAATATGGCGCACTGTCCGAATCCATACGCAAGGCCATCGTCGACGAGTATTTCACGCCGACCGGGAGACTGGCGCTCAATAATCAGACGGCGTACGTCATCGCGCTGCATTTCCAGATAGCGGACGATTGGATGCGCCCGCGAGTGCTGGCGGATCTGCTAGACAGGCTGGCTAAAGATAACATGCACCTGAAAACGGGCTTCATCGGCACGCCGTATCTCTGCCGCGCGCTGACCGATAACGGGTGCCCGGGAGCGGCGTACAGACTGTTCTTCAATACCGATTACCCTAGTTGGTTGTATGAGGTTCTGATGGGCGCCACTACTATTTGGGAACGCTGGAACAGCGTTCTGCCCAACGGCCTTCTCTCCGGCACCGACATGAACTCGCTGAACCATTACGCCTACGGATCCATCGTTGAATGGATGTACCGCAACATGTGCGGCATCAATCCGGTCGAGGAAGCCCCTGGGTTTAAGAAGATCCGTCTGGCGCCGCAGCCGAATGGGGAACTGACCTTCGCGCGCGCCAGTGTGAGAACCGCTATGGGCATAGTGCGCTGCGGTTGGAGATTTACCGATAATAGCGCGCTCGTGGTGGAGGCGGAGGCGCCATTTGACGCCGAGGCGGAACTATATTTGCCGCACGCGCGCTTGGAAGACATTGATGGCCTGGATGGGCTCAGCGCGGAACAAGCGGGTGAATCCGTGCGGGTCACGCTGGCGGCGGGGCGGTATAGCTTTACGTACATGCCGTCAAAGACGTTCGAAACCTATCAGCCTGATAAGCGGCCGTGGCACTGATCGGGGATATATACCGCTGACGCAACGATTCAGGACTGGTTCGCTATGGGTGCGATCGACACAGAATCGCCGCGCGGGAAACCCCGCGCGGCGCGCTTCCTTTACCGTTTACCGTTTACCGTTTACCGTTTACCGTTTAATGATACAGCGGCATCGCTTCCTTGATCTTGGCCGTCACATAGTTGTCGAGCTGCTGAATGCCCGTGCGCTCGGCGTTCGTGATGAATTCCTGATACATGGACTCGAACGCAGCGTCGTCCTCCGCCAGTATAATCTTTCGGTCGTATGTACTTGACAGTTCCTTGATCTTGTCGAAGATAACCTTCTCGTCTATGTCGCCGATCGGTTCGCCCGCCTTGATCCATGGCGCGTTGTCAAAACGTTCGGCTATGACCTTGTACGCCTCGCCAACCAGCTTCTGATCGGTCGTCGCGCAGCGCGTAATAGCCTCTACGATCTCCGAACCGCCCAGGTAGAACCACGGGTTATAAATCTTGTTGTGCGTCGCGGAACCAGCCGCGATAGCGTCCTTCCATTCCTGTGAGAATACCGGCAGCCCTTCGTCATTCAGCGTGTATTCAATGCCCTCGCGGCCCATCTGCGTCAGGCTCTGCGCCTGCGGGGTGAACATCCACGCTATGAACTTTATAGCGGCCTCGGGGTTCGAGCAGGACAGCGGGATGAACGAACCGCTCCAGCCTAGGTCGGCCGTCACATAACTGGACTGTTCAAACGGCGTCAGCTCGAACAGGTAGAACGACGGATCTATAGCGGCCAG
>JAITDK010000011.1 GCA_031282605.1 Oscillospiraceae bacterium | reverse complement strand
CCTGACCAGGCTTCGCCTGGACCATCGTGATACACATTCTACCGGCTTCGGATCGCCGGTTGTACCTGGATAGTCTGTTCCGTAGCGTAAACGATTCATTCAACCCTCATTGCCGCTGCCCTTCCGCCGCGGCATATCGATTTTCCCCTTCGCCTCAGCAACGTAAATTGACAAAATAAACCCCGGTTGAATCCTCCCCCCGTTGGTCACAATAATGTCGTCGGATTGTGACTGTTGGGGGTGTCCTTATGCAATCGAACAAGGAAAACGGATCGGACGGAAGAACGCTGATCGACGCGCTCACCGGAGCGATAAATGATACAAAGCGATGGTTTGGCAGCGGCGTGATCGTGCGTCGACACGCGAAACGTCCGCCCGTCAGACCACGCTGGAAGACAGCCATATGGCTGATGCTGTTCATGGCGGTAGCGGCGGGCGGGATCGGCTGGACTGTGTTCGACGTGCCTAACTGGCAGACGCTGGACGTCAGCAAGATCATCGACGTGCAGCAGGTCTCCACACTCTACGACTCGACCGGCGAACTGATTGCCACGCTCCAGGGCAGCGAAAACCGCGCCGTCGTCAGCCTTGAACAGATACCCGTCCATGTGCGCGACGCGTTCATCGCGGCGGAGGATCTGCGCTTCTACCAGCATTGGGGGTTCGACCCAATTCGAATAGCGGGCGCGTTTGTCGCGGATCTCAAGCATCGGAGCCTGGGTGAAGGCGCTTCCACGATCACCCAGCAGCTAATCAAGCTAAGCCACCTAACCAGCGAGAAGACATTCTCGCGCAAGCTGCAGGAGGTGTGGCTGGCCTGGCAGTTGGAGCAGCGATACTCCAAGGACGACATACTGGCTATGTACCTGAACTACATCTACTTCGGCAACCGTTCCTTTGGCATCGAGAAGGCGGCGGAGTCATACTTCCATAAAACCGTAGAAGAACTGACCGTGTCGGAAGGCGCGATGCTGGCCGCCACGATCAAGGCTCCGTCATACTACGCGCCCCACACCAAGCCTGAGAACAACACGGCGCGGCGCGACTATATCCTGCGCGTGATGCTTGACAACCAGATGATCGATCAGGAAACGTACGACGCGGCGGTGAATGAACACCCCGAGGTATACACCGCTCCGCAGCCGGACGTGCCGTACGGCTGGTTCGCCGACCAGGCTATAGCCGACGCGGAAGAGTTGTTGGGCGTAAATAGCGAAACGCTGCTGGGCGGCGGATATAAGATATATACTACGCTCAATACCACGCTGCAGAGCGAGACGGACGCGCTGTTCGCCAACAAAAACAACTTCCCCGCCAACGCGTCAGACGGCACAAAGGTGCAGAGCGCGATGGCTGTGGTGGACGTGAAGACGGGTGCGTTAAGGGCGGTCGAGGGAGGACGCGAGTATACGGTGAGACGCGGGCTAAACCGCGCGACCGCCGCCAGCGCGAGACGCTCGCCAGGTTCATCGATAAAACCATTAGCTGTATACGCCCCTGCCATCAAGATGGGTTACTCGACGGCCAGCGTGCTGCTTGATGAACCGGGGGACTTCAACGGATATACGCCTAGAAACGCGGGCGGCGTATATCACGGGCCGGTGACGATAAGGACGGCGATAGCGCGGTCGATGAACGTGGCGACAGTAAGGCTGCTGCAGGAGATAGGCGTGGGCGCGGGGAGGAATTTCCTCAAGCAGGTGGGGATCACGGTGGATGATCGCGATTGGAATCTGTCGCTGGCGCTGGGATCGATGACGTATGGGGTGACCGCGCTGGAGATGGCCGGTGCGTATGCCATGTTCGCCAACGGAGGGGTGTACAACGAACCGTATACTATCGAGAGGATTGAGGCTTTCGACGGTACGGACGTTTATGTTCACGAGGCGAATCCCGTCCGCGTTTTATCCGAACAGGACGCGTATCTGATGACCAGTATGCTGCAGTCGGTAACCAGTTGGGGCACAGGCAGCAGGCTGCAGGGTGCGGGTGTGCCGGTGGCGGGTAAAACGGGAACCAACTCGATCGGCGGGAGCGGACAAGGTAACCGTGACATCTGGATGGCGTCATATACCGTGGATTACGCTACGGCGGTGTGGATGGGTTTTGATGTGACGGACAGTAAACACAGGCTGCCGGATTGGAACGCGGGGGGAGATGCGCCGGCCGCGCTGACGACCGCGTTTTATAAAAAGGCATACGCAAGCGTGAAGGGGAAATCATTCCCGGTGCCTGACGGGATTGTGATGCTGAATATTGATACGAAGTCGATCGCGTTAAGGGGCGAGGTAATGCTGGCGGGGAGCTTGACGCCGGCGAAGTATCGCGAGCAGGAGGTATTCCTGGCCAGCAGGAAACCGACCCAGGTAAGCAACGTATGGTCTGCGCCGAGAGCGCCGAGCATGTATTATATAGAGCTGGCGGACGACGGGATGCCCAGGCTGGTGTTTACGCCGACGGATACGGCGACAATGCGGATACAGCGATCCGATCCATGGGGAGGGTCGGTGGTGCTGACGGAGGTATATGGCCGGGCAGGGCAGCTGCAGACATACACGGATTACACGGCGCAGCACGGTATTCGCTACACATACACGCTAACGCCGATACACTCTGAGTTGTTGAACGAGGGTGTGCTGCTTGAAGGGCCGGCCGTGACTCAGTCTGCGCAGGCGTTCGCTCAGGGGGATAGTTTGTTGGAGGATATGTTGGGGTTGTGGAGATGAAGGCCGTGTGGCCGGGGTTTCGGGCGACACCCAGGCCATTGAGACGACATGTTCGGCTGGCAGTCCCATGGACTCCGCTGAACCCTTGAGCAGGGATTCCTAATTCAAACGTGGGCGCCAGCGCAACGCTGGCGCCCACGTTTGCGCCGCGTATCGAAACCTTCGTTTACGGTCGCCGAGTCTGTTATACTGCGGAGATTCGGCGCCGACTATGCTTTACCGCAGCCTCAATAAATCCGCGAAAGATCGGATGCGCGCGGTTAGGCCTGCTCTTGAATTCCGGGTGAAACTGCACGCCTATGTAGAACGGATGATCCTTTATCTCAATCATTTCAACCAGCCAGTTGTCGGGCGAGTGGCCGGATACAACCAACCCGGCGTCAACCAGCGCAGGCCGGAACTGATTGTTCACCTCGTATCGGTGGCGATGCCGCTCGGATATCGCGCCGTTACCATAAAGCTCGCGCGCTCGGGTGCCGGGTTCGAGATCGCATGGATACGCGCCCAGACGCATCGTCCCGCCCTTGGGTAGTATCCCCTGCTGATCCGGCATCAGCGCGATGACGTTGTGCCTTCCGTCTGGGGCGAATTCCTCCGAGTTGGCGTCGAACCAACCCAACACGCTCCGCGCGTATTCGATCGTCGCGATTTGCAAACCCAGACAGATGCCGAAGTACGGCACGCCGTTCACCCGCGCGTACCGCGCTGCGCAAATCATTCCCTCAATCCCGCGGCTGCCAAACCCGCCCGGCACCAGTATCCCGTCGCAATCGGACAGCGCGTCGGCGCATCCTCCCGGCATATTCTCTAAATCAGAGGCGTCGATCCATTTGACGTCCACACGCGCGGCGTTTTCATAACCCGCGTGGGTAAGCGATTCCACAACAGATAGATACGCGTCGCGCAGCTGTACATACTTCCCCACCAACGCGATCTTGACCGTATACTCGCGCCTTGACGCGCGCTTCATCATAGCGTCCCACTCCGAGAAGTCTGGCGGCGGACACTGCAGTCCCAGTTTTTGCGTTACCAGCCCGGATATACCCTGCGATTCCAGCATACCGGGCACCTCGTAAAGCCCCGGCATTGTGACGTTGCTGATAACGCATTGAGGCGCTACGCCGCACTGCTCCGCGATCTTGCGCTTCAGTTCGAACGGCAGCGGCTTGTCGCAGCGCGCTATGATCAGGTCGGGGGTGATCCCCAGCGACTGCAGTTCGTGCACGGAATGCTGGGTCGGCTTTGTCTTGTATTCGCCTGCGGCGGCTAGAAACGGCACCAGCGTCACGTGAAGGAACACGCACCTGCCACGCCCTAATTCCTGCGCGGTCTGGCGCACAGCCTCGAGGAATGGCTGGCTCTCGATATCGCCTATCGTGCCGCCTATCTCCGTGATGACCACATCCGCGCGATCCTTCTCGCCCACCGCATATATGAAACGCTTTATCTCGTCGGTGATGTGAGGGATTATCTGCACCGTTTGGCCCAGATAGCTCCCCTCGCGCTCCTTGCTAAGCACGTTCCAATACACCTTGCCCGAGGTCATATTGGAGTATTGGTTCAAGTCTTCGTCGATGAACCGCTCGTAATGGCCCAGATCCAGATCGGTCTCCGCGCCGTCGTCGGTCACGAATACCTCGCCATGCTGGAACGGGTTCATCGTCCCCGGATCGACGTTCAGGTATGGGTCAAGCTTCTGCGAGGCCACTTTGAGTCCGCGCATCTTCAGCAGCCGTCCCAACGACGCTGCCGTGATGCCCTTGCCCAGCCCCGACAGCACGCCGCCGGTAACGATGACATAGCGGGTCATACGCGCGCTCCTTTATCTGAACCGATCATGCCGGCATTGATCTTATCGATCCGGTTCAGATACGCGTCACGGCTCGGTCCGACGGATACCGTCGTGATCGGCCGGCGGATGCTATCCTCTATCCAATCGATATAGAGCCTCGCATTCTCGGGCAGTTCGGATTCGCTGCGGCATTCGGTAGTAGGTGTACGCCATCCGGGCAGTGTCTCGAATACTGGCTTGGCGCGCTCCAACCTCGCTCCCGTCGGAAATTTATCCGTCCGCTCCCCGTCAATCTCGTACGCCACGCACACGGGTATCTCGTCCATGAAATCCAGCGTGTCCAGCTTCGTCAGCACGATTTCATCGACGCCCTGCAGCCGCGCGCCATACTTGGTTGCGACCAGGTCGAACGCGCCCACCATCCTCGGCCTGCCCGTCGCCGCGCCGAACTCCTCGCCTGCCTCGCGCAGCCTATCACCCTGTACGCCCTCGAATTTCGCGACGAACGGCCCCCCGCCTACGCTGGACGAGAACGCCTTCACAACGCCGATCACCTTATCCAGTCGGCGAGCGGGGATCCCCGCGCCTATCGGAGCGCTGGCGGCCAGCGCGGAAGACGACGTCGTATATGGATATATACCGTAATCCAGATCGCGCAGCGTGCCCAGCTGCGCCTCCAGAAGGATATTCTTGCCCGCCTCCGCAGCCTCGTCGATATACTCGTCCGCGTCTATAATATACTCCCGGAACGGATCGCCGTATTCGCGCAGCCAGCCCATGGTCCCCTCGAGCGTGTATGGCGGCAGGCCGTATGGCCCGGCGAGGGTGATGTTCTTCCAATCTACCAGACGCGCGGCGAGCGTCTCCAGGTAGGCATGGTCGAACAAGTCCTCCATACGCAGCGCCTTTCGCAGCGCCCGATCGGCGTATACCGGACCTATGCCCCGCCGCGTGGAGCCTTGCTTGGCCGAACCCAGCCGATCCTCCTCCGCTCCATCGGCGTGGCGGTGCCATGGCATACAGATAGCGGCGCGGCGGCTGATCTTTAGGTTGGCGGGAGAGATGACGACGCCCCGTGCGCGCAGCTGGTTCACCTCGTTGAACAGATGCTCTATATCGATGACCATGCCGCCGCCCAGCACGTTGACCACGTTTGGATGGAATATCCCCGACGGCACCAGGTTCAGCACAAACTTGCCCAGATCGTTGACGATGGTATGTCCCGCGTTGTTGCCGCCCTGGTAGCGCGATACTATGTCCGCGCCGCCGCTTAGCAGATCCACTGTGCGGCCCTTGCCCTCGTCGCCCCAATTGACGCCGACCACTGATGTGATCATCGATAATTCCTCCTTTATGTGGGCGGTAAACCCCGCCCTATATGGCGAGGTTTACCGTTCTTATGCGCCCGCCAGGAACGCGAACTGCGCCTCGCACAACCCTCTATAGTGTCCGCCCGGCAGCCGGATCAATTCATCGTGCGTGCCGCGCTCGGCGATCCTGCCATCCTGCACGACCAGAATGCAATCCGCCTTGCGGATTGTTGACAGACGGTGTGCGATGACGAAGCACGTGCGACCCTTCAGCAGTCGCTCGATGGCCTTCTGGATCAACTGCTCGGTGTGGGTATCGATCGAGCTGGTCGCTTCGTCGAGGATCAGTATGCGCGGGTTGTTAAGCAGCGCGCGCGCGAACGATATTAGCTGCTTCTGCCCGGCGGAGAGCGTCGAGCCGCGCTCGTTTACCTCGGTCAGATATCCCTTCTCCATCCGCGCGATGAAGTCGTGCGCGTACACCGCCTTCGCCGCCTCCATTACCTCGTCGTCCGTAGCGTCGAGACGTCCATAGCGGATATTATCCATAATGGTGCCCGAGAATATGAATGAATCCTGCATCATTACGGACATTTGGGAACGCAGCGACGACAGCGTTACGGACTGAACATCCGTGCCGTCGATGAGCACGCGCCCGTCAGTCGCGTTGTAGAACCTACTGATCAGGTTCACGACGGTGGACTTGCCCGCGCCCGTCGGACCAACCAGCGCGATCGTCTGACCAGGCTTCGCGGTGAAGGATACCTCCTTGAGCACGGTCGTTTCCTTGTCATAGCCGAACGTGACTCGGTCAAACACAACCTCGCCCTTGATCGGCGGCATTAACGAGGCGCCTTCGTTGTCATGCACCTCTATAGGGGTGTCGAGTATCTCATAGATGCGCTCGACCGAGGCCATGGCGGTCAGCAGAGAGTTGTAGAAGTTGGACAGGTTGCTGATCGGATCCCAAAACCGTCCCAGATACCACAGTATCAACAGCAGGTTAGCCAGCGTGACGCCATGTGCGCCGCCCATCAGCGCGAGGCCGACCAGGTATACCAGCACAGTGCCCAGCGTGGACGTAATATCAATCGCGGGCCAAAACAGATTGTTGTACCGCACGGCCTTCATCCAGCTGGTGCGGATATCGTCGTTGGTGTCGTTGAACGTCGTTTGGTTCTCGCCCTCGCGGGTAAAGGATTGGGTAACGCGCATACCCGCCAGCGACTCGTGCAGGTAACCGTTCATCGTCGACGTCTTTACGCGAAGGGCCTGCCATGCGCGGCGCATCCGCCGCTTGATGATCGTCACCAGCGTCGCTAGTATGGAGAGCGAACACAGCGACACCAGCGTCAGCCGCCAATCGACGGTCAGCATGATCACGATCAGCAACACCAGCGTCATGCAATCCACAACCAGGTTGATTATCCCGTTTGAGAACAGGTCGTTCAGCGAGTTGACGTCGTTTATGACGCGAACCATTATCTTGCCCGCCGAACGCGAGTCGAAGAAGTTGAACGACAACTGTTGTATGTAGTCGAACAGATCCTGCCTCAACTGCGCGATAGCTTTGCGGCCGTTGAAGTCCGTGATTCGCACGCGCGCACGCAGCACGACGCCGCCGACAGCCGAGCAGGCGATCATCGCCGCGACATACATAGCCAGCGCCTTTGAATCGAATCCGTTTGTCTTGATGTTTTCCAGCACGCCGACCGCGCGGCTCATGAAGAACGGCCCGGCCAGGCTGAGCACCGAATACGTTATCATCAACCCCAACGCAAAGAGCATCTGTCTGCGATAGGGATACAGGTAGCGTATCAGCCGTGCGAACTGGGTTCGGTTAAACGGCGCCTCTAATACTTCGTCGTCCGTCGTGCGAATGCGCGCCATCTGTCGTCACGCTCCTTTCACGCGGTCAGCTGCCGGCGCGGCGGAGACGCCGCCTATCTGCGCGAAATCCTTCACCTGATCCATGAACATCTGGTGATACAGACCCTTCTTCTCCAGCAGTTCAGTGTGAGTGCCTCGCTCGGCCACGCGCCCGTCGTCCAGCACGATTATCTGATCGGCGTGGATGACCGAAGATATGCGATGCGCTATGATGAACGTCGTGCTTTGATGATTGCGGCTGGCCAATCCTTGCTGGATATCGGCCTCGGTCTCCATATCGACGGCCGAGGTCGCGTCGTCCAGCACCAGTATCTTCGGATCATAGGCCAGCGCGCGCGCTATAGAGACGCGCTGCTTCTGACCGCCGGACAACCCAAGGCCGCGCTCGCCGACGACGGTCTCCCATCCCTGCGGCAGTTTCTCAATAAAGCCGTACGCCTGCGCGATCCTCGCCGCGGATTCGACAGCGTCCATATCCAATCCCGGCTGGCCGAACGCTACGTTTTCGCGTATCGAGTCGGAGAACAGGAAGGTATCCTGCATCACGAACCCGATCGAGCGGCGCAGGTCATGCAGCCGTTGCTTCCTAACGTCCACTCCGTCTACCATCACGCTGCCGGAGCGGATATCGTAGAACCGCGCCAGCAGGTATACCAGCGTCGTCTTGCCGCTGCCCGTCGCGCCCATTATCGCGACGGTCTCGCCGGGCTTGGCCTCTAGGCTGACGTCGCGCAATACTACTTGCTCGCGGTAGGCGAACGTCACGTTGTCTAGTTTTACATGGCCGAGCCGGACGGGCGGTTCCTCTATCTCGGGCGGATCCTTGACCGTCGTGCCCAGGTCCAAGTAGTAGAACAGCTTCTCCGCCGAGGACAGTCCTTGCGCGTACACGTTGACAAAGTTGGCCAACATGCGCAGCGGGTTGACCAGAACCCACACATAACCCGTCGCCGCGATAAGCGATCCAAGATCCAGCGTCCCGCGCTCGACCAGCCAGCCGCCGCACAGCAGCAACATCGGCACGGCCAAACTGCTAAGGAAGTCCATCACCGGGTTGAAGTTGGACCAGATATGCGTCGCGTTCATGTGCAGGTTACGAACCTTCTGATTGTCCTTCTCGAACTGAGCGCTCTCATACGGTTCACGCGCGAAGGCCTTTACCACGCGTACGCCCGCGATATTCTCCTGGGTGCGCGTGTTCAGCACTGCGTTCTGCTCTCGTACGGCCGCGTGCGCCGGACGTATCTTCTTGTTGAAGAAGTACGCGAACACAGACAGCGGGACAGCAGCCGCGAGCGTGACCGCCGTGAGCAGCCAGCTGATCGAACCCATGAATATCAGCGCGCCGATGAACATGAACGCTTGCTCGCACATCGTCTGGCAGAAGTTCATTATGAAGTTGCGCACGCCCTCCAGGTCGCCGGTCATTCGCGACATGATCTCGCCGATCCGGTGCGTATCGTAGAACGAGTGGCTTTGCGACTGGAGTTTGGCGTACAAGTCGGTTCTCAGCTGATAGATGGTATCCTGGGATACGCGTTCGAATAACATTCCGCGATTGTACAGCAGGAACAATCGGACAACGGTCAACCCCATCAGCAGTCCGCCCAACCTCCACATCAGCGCGAAATCACGGTTAGGGATGACGTTGTTCACGACCTCGCGCGTTATCAACGGGAACAGCAGCCGCAGCAGCTGGCCGATCAGCATCATGACTACGCCGACCGCCATCCGCTTGCGGTAAGGGCTTAGTCGCTCGAATATACGTACGAGCATCCCTTGAGGTTTTCGGATTCGGAAGTTGAAACGCGACGATCGTCGCGACGCGTCTGTCTCCATCGAATGATTACCTTCCTTCGCCAGTCAACCCGGATAATTTGTACTCTATCGAGTCCGTCAACGCGCGCCAGCACGCTTCCATTATATTCCGCGACACACCCACAGTACCCCAGACCGCCGCGCCGTCCGTCGATTCGATGCTCACCCGCACCGTCGAGCCGGTGCCGCCGCTGTCTATCACGCGCACCTTGAAATCCACCAGCCGCACCTGCGCCAGTTCCGGGTAGAAGACGCTCAGCGCCTTCCTCAGCGCTTGATCCAGCGCGTCTACCGGGCCGTCTCCCTCCGCCGCCGTGATTTCCTTGCGCCCGTTCACCGCAATCTTGATATAGGCCTGCGCGCCGCCGGTGGACCACGGCTGCTCGCAGAACACCCGGAAGTCTAACGGTTCGAAGTGAGGTTCCGCCCTGCCCATCAGGCGCAGCGCCATCAGCCGGAACG
The DNA here is from genome assembly GCA_031282605.1 of Oscillospiraceae bacterium. Classification (GTDB taxonomy): domain Bacteria; phylum Bacillota; class Clostridia; order Christensenellales; family Aristaeellaceae; genus BNUH01. The sequence goes on along the minus strand of JAITDK010000011.1, from coordinate 6,086 downwards.
ATCCCTCCGCGCCCTCGTACACGTACCCCGCCTGCTCGCTGCGCTTCATCTGCTCCACAATATCCGTCACGCGCGGATCGTCGCGGGTCAAATCGGGCGCAACGTCCAGCAACTGCGCCATCAGCGCGGCGCGTCCCGCCTGGTCGCTTATAAGCAGCCGCCGATTGTTCCCTACGCGTGCGGGGTCGATGTGCTCGAAACTGCGGCGATCCTTGCGCACACCGTCGGTATGCATACCGCCCTTGTGCGCGAACGCGCTCGCGCCGACATACGGCGTACGCGGCGGCACCTCTAGGTTCATGATGTCCGCGATAAACCGCGCCGTCCGCGTCAGCGCGGGCAGCGTGTTCTCGCAGCTGGTCGCAAGGTTCATCTTCTCCGACAGCGCGGGCAGAATGCTGCATAGATCGGCGTTGCCGCACCGTTCGCCCACGCCGCAGAACGTGCCGTGCACAATGGATGCGCCCGCCTCGACCGCGCACAGCGTGTTCGCTACGGCCGCGCCGGCGTCGTTGTGACAGTGGACGCCGATCGGAGCGTCCCACTCTAGCGCGGCGGCGCGCGTAATCTCGGCGGCGCGCCATGGCAGCGTGCCGCCGTTTGTGTCGCACAGTATCACCGCTGCCGCGCCGCCGCGCAAAGCAGCCTTTACGCACTCGCGCGCGAACAACGCATCCTGGCTATACCCGTCGAAATAATGTTCCGCGTCGAAGTGCACCGTTCGTCCCCGTTCAGTCAGATACCTGACGGACTCTTCAATCATCAGGAGATTCCGTTCGGGAAGGACGCGCAGCACGCCATGCACATGGAACAGCGACGCCTTGCCGAACAGCACGATCGTATCCGTCTTGGCATTGAGCATCGCGGCGAGTCCCGCGTCATTTTCGACAGCGGAATCCGCGCGCCGGGTCGCGCCGAACGCCGCGAGTTTTGCATGATTAAGCGTCGGAGGATCGGCAAAAAACGCCGCGTCCTTTGGATTCGCCGCCGGATTGCCGCCCTCGATGATGTCTACTCCCAAGCGGTCCAGTTCCCGCGCGACGCGTTCCTTGTCCTCGACAGAGAAACTGACGCCTTCCGACTGCGCGCCGTCGCGCAGTGTCGTATCGAGAACCGTTATAGTTCGCCGCATGTTAAAACGATATCAGCGTTCATGATCGAGTCCAAGCTCGGCCTCCAACAACGTAACGGCGCGCTCAATCAGCCGGTCGCAAGGCCGCTCGTCCATCGGCGGCATCGGATCGGCGCGGCTGGTCAGACCCAGCAGTTTCATGCAATTCAGCGTGCCTTCCGCCTGTTCAAACGGTTCGCCCACGCGGCGTACCGATTCATACATCGACTGCTTGCGTTCCGGTGTCGGCGCGTCCTCGCCTCCGTTAATCCATCCCAGCGCGATGGACGCGCCCACTACCGCGCCGCATACCTCGCGCATCTGCCCGACGCCGCCGCCCAATCCCGCGCCAAGCCGGGCGGCCTGGCTCTCAGCAAGACCCATATCCCCCGCAAAGGCTATCAGCACACCCTGCGCGCAGTTATAACCCTGCCTGTGGCAATCGACCGCGCGCGCCGCCCGGCTCGGTTCGCGCGAAGCGGCCGAAGCCGCTTCGGTTGACTCAATACTATCCATTATCCTTAATAATTCTCGCTGTTGATCTGGAAATATGCTTGCGCGTGCTTGCAAACCGGGCACACGACGGGCGCGTCCGCACCGGAGTGGATGTGCCCGCAGTTAGTACAGATCCACGTCTGGGGCTGGTCGCGGTGGAACACCACGCCCTGCTTGATATTGTCGGCCAGTTTGAGGTAGCGCTCCTCATGGCGTTTCTCAATGGCGGCGACGCCCTCCATCTGCGCGGCGATGTTGTCGAACCCTTCTTCGCGCGCGGTCTGCGCGAATCCGGAGTACATGTCCGTCCATTCGTAGTGTTCGCCCGAGGCCGCGTCGAGCAGGTTCACGTCGGTCTTGGGGATAGAGCCGCCGTGCAAAAGCTTAAACCACAGCTCGGCGTGTTCCTTTTCGTTGCCCGCCGTCTCGGTGAAGATATTGCCGATCTGAACCAAGCCGTCCTTCTTGGCCTGGCTTGCGTAGTAACTGTACTTCGTATACGCCTGCGCCTCGCCCGCGAACGCCGCCATAAGGTTGGCCCAGGTCTTGGTGCCTTGCAGATCCGCCATGTCGCCCTCCTAATCGTCGCTGTCATCGTTCAATCGGTATACAGTTAAGACCCCTTCGGGGTTCTGCGGATACGCGTCCGCTTCGCGCCGCGCGCCGCAAGCGGAATATCCTATCTGGAACTATCCTACCCGCGATATTTTACACCTAACGGAAGGAGAGCGCAAGGCGGCGGAGCATCCAACTCAAAAAAGACTGCCGCGCCGGATCTTCCCCGGCGCGGCAGTCGACATGGCTTCCAGTAGTAGTTACTTGTACATATTATCCCACGCCGCGATCTTTTCATCCATGACCGCCTGACCGCCGTCGCGCATGTACTGATCGCGCAATTCGTGGAACACCTTCAGGCAATCCTCGGGCGCGGCCATCGTCGCCTTGGTAAGCAACTCGCGCTTGAACGCGGTCAGCGACGTGTTGTACTGCGCGTCAGCGGCGAGGATTACGTCGAAGTGGAAGTTCGTTACCAGCGGATCGGTCGTGGCGACGTCGAACATCGCCTCGAATTTATCCGCGTAGTTTTGATCCGAGTAAGACTGCGCCTTTATAAGCAGCGACGGATCGGAGAATTCCTGCCCGTTCGTCAGCAGCGTATAGTCGATGTTCTGCATACTGTTGAACTTGGTCTCGTCCGTCACGTCCAGCAGGATCGGCACGCCTTCCTCGTCCAGTTCGTGATGCTTGCCTTCCTCGCCGTTCTGCAGGAAGTACAGCGTGTCCAGATCGGTCAGCCAATCCAGGTACATCACCGCTGCCTCGGGGTTCTTGGCGTAAACAGGGATAAAGTTGAATATCCCGTTAGGCGCGTACATTGAGTGATAGTACTTGGTCGGATCGGTCACGGACTCAAACGCGTTTATCGATACCAAGTCGGCTTCGGGTTCAAACGCGTTCAGCGTGCCCAGGATGCCCGGCGATACGCGGATCGGGTGATCGTAGTTGTAGGTGTAGCCGCCGGCCTGGCCCGCCGCGACCGCCTTGGTATGCGTCTCGTTATTATCCAGCGCGAAGTCCGGCGACACCAGACCCTCGTTGTACAGTTTGTTTAAGAACAGCACATAGTCGTCGTAGCCCTCCCACAGGATGTCGGGTACGGTCGCCAGCGTCTTTTCATCAATGCTGGAGATGTACGACAGCATCAGGTGGTTGTGGGTCGTAAGGTCGTAGTTGAACGCGTATGGAACCAGGTTCTCCACATTACCCGGATTCTGATCGCGGAACGCCACCAGCGCGTTATAGAACTCTTCCTTAGTTTCGGGCACCGGCAGACCCAGCTTATCCAGCCAGTCTTTGCGCAGGAAGAATCCGTTCGTCGCCAGCACGACACGCTTGGCCGGCACGGCGTACTGACCGCCCTCGAATATGCCGAACTTGAGCAGGTCTTCGCCCAGGTATTCCTTGATGCCCTGACCGTACTCGTTGAGCAGATCGGTCAGTTCGACTACGCCGCCCTGCTGCACGTAGTTCGTGATTACCGACTCCGTATATGTGAAATGGATGTCGGACGCGTCTCCCGAGGCCATCAACACGTTGAGTTTATCGATTTCCTCGCTGCGCGGGATCGGGATAAACTTGACGGTTATGTTGCGCGGATCGCCGAAATCCTTCTGTATCCAGTCAGTCCACCAGTTGTTGTCCACCGGCGTTTGCCCCGTTACGCCTCGGTCGAAGACCGCCACCTTCAGCGTGACCGGCTGGTCGTACCTGAACGGCGCGGCCTCTTCCGCCCCCGCGAACGACAACAGCGACAGGCACATCATCAGACACAGAATAGACGACACGATCCTCAATGATACTATCCTCTTCATACACCAGTTCCTCCTTGTTTTATTTATTCCTTAACGGCACCTATCATCACGCCCTGCACGAAGTACCGCTGCAGGAACGGATACACTATCAAGATAGGCGCCGTCGCGAACACAATAGCCGCGGACTTGATCGTATCGGACAGCACGGCGTTCCGACCGCCCTCGAGCATGTTTACCTCCGTATCCGTGCTGTTGAACACCACCTGGTACAGCTTCATCTGCAGCGTGTAATACTGGGTGGAGTTGATGTAGTAACGCACATCCGCAAACGTGTTCCAGCGCGACACCGCGTAGAACAGACTCAGCGTCGCCAGCGCCGGCACGGACAGCGGCAGTGCGATCTTCCATAGTACGGTGAAATCCCCTCCTCCGTCGATCATCGCGGATTCCTCCAGGCTGGCCGGTATGCTGCTGAAGAAGTTGCGCAGTATGATCGTGTTGTATGTGGATATCAGTATCGGCAGCAGCAGCGACAGCGGCCTGTCCACCAGTCCGAGCGTCTTGATCCATAGATACTCCGGGATGATGCCGCCCGAGAAGTACATGGGGATCAATATGAACAGCATCAGACCCTTGCGTCCCGGCAAACGCGCCTTGCACAGCGGATATGCCAGCAGCACGCTCCCGGTCATCGCCAGCGCGGTATAGCTCACGGTCAGCGCGATGGAGAACATCAGCGCGCGCTGCATACTCTTATCCATGAACACGGACGTATAGGCGTTGAAGTTGAAGTCCTTCGGCCAGAACGTCACCCTGCGGGCGAGCACGGCGTCGCGTCCCGACATCGACAGCGCCAGTATGTGCAGCACAGGTATCACGCACACCGTTACGCTGGCGATTACCACCGCGTAGATGATTACGCTTGAGAACCCGTACCGCCGCGCGTTCAAGCGGCCGCCGGAACGCCTTGAGGCTCTTTGAGGCTGAACGCCGCTTACCATAGCCCATCCTCCCCCAACCGTTTCGCGCCGATATTAGCCGCCAGCAAGAACAGCATGTTAACCACGGAACCGAACATCCCCACCGCCGTCGCGAACGAATACCGCGCGTTACGCAGACCCATCTTGTATACGAACGTGGATATGACCTCCCCCACGTTCAGCACCATGTCGTTGGCCATCACGTACGGACGTTCAAACCCGATGGCGACCATCTGTCCCAGGCGCAGTATCAGCATTACGACGATCGTCGGCATTATGCACGGCAGCGTCACATGGATTATCCGCCGCCAGCGTCCGCATCCGTCCACCTCAGACGCTTCATACAGATCTGTGTTGACCGCCGATATGGCCGCCAGGTAGATGATCGTGCCCCAGCCGGCGCTCTGCCATATCCCCACCGCGACGTATACGACCGTCCAATTCGTCTCGTTCATTAGGAAATTCGCGTTACGACCCAGCAGTTTGGACGCTATTTGGTTCGCCATGCCCGTACTGCCGAATATCTGCGTGACTATGCCTCCGATGATTATCCACGACAAAAAATGGGGCAGGTATAATATCGTCTGCGAAATGCGCTTGATCGTCATCGAGCGCATTTCGTACAGGAATACCGCCAGTATTATCGGCATCGGAAACCCGAACGCCAAATCCAGCGCGTTCAGTATGACTGTGTTCTTCAGCGCGAGCCAGAACTTGGGGTTTGCGAATATTTCCTGGAATACCTTTACGCCTACCCACGGGCTGGCCCACATGCCCTTAAACATATTAAAGTTTTTGAACGCAACCTGAAGTCCCGCCAGCGGCGCGTATCGGAATACGGCGTACTGAACAAGCGGCAGCGCTAACATCAGGTACAACATACGGCTGCGGTAGACGCGTTTCATCAACGAACCACGATAAGAACGCCGTCGCGCGGTGGGTGAAGCGGTAGTCATGCCGACACCTCCTGCGAGCGATAGAAAAATCAGGGATGACTTTTATTACATTATACACGTATCTTCGACAATAGTCAATGACAATTTATTCGGATTTCATAAAGGGCAACGTATCTCGTGCCCTTATATATCTATACGACTATATAAGGGACACAGCTTCCGCCGCATCCCTATAAACAAGAGTACCGAAAGACGATGTCTTCGGCATACACTAATCAAAGTGGTGCGTATA
>JAITDK010000326.1 GCA_031282605.1 Oscillospiraceae bacterium | reverse complement strand
TTAAACGCAATGAGCAGGCCGTACATCGCGCCGTAATGGAACACGATGAGGTACACCAGCGGCGGCATCAATAATAGGTATAGCTGCCAGCGGCGGAACTCGCGGCGGGTGATCTTTCGAATGCCTCCGCGTTTCGAGCCGGGCGTATAGCCGGAACTTTCCCGCGAGCCGCTAAGCGCCGCGTTCATGCGAACGCCTCCCTCCAAAACGATTGGTTCATACCGAGCATATGATAAGGTTGGCTAAAAAACAAGATGAAATATATGATATATATGGAACGTGTTGACGTATCGTTCAGCGCGGTCGACATATCGGCTAAAAATTATGAAATCCTCGGCTTACTTCACAGTGAATTGCATGACATATCTGGAAAATCAGCTATATTGTTGCATTCAGTCGGGTTATGGTGTACAATATATCCAACATAATTCCGCAGGAGGACTGATTTGGTGGCGTCGTTACCGCAGCGCATACGAGGTAAACCGTTCGCTATCGCCTACGCGTCGTACGCGCTGCTGCTTGGCGTGATACTGCTTATATGGGCGCTATCGTTTTCCCGTATGATGGTTATAGCCGAGCAGGATGCGCTGGCCTCCATGCGCGGGGCGCTCAGCCAGGGCGAGATCGCGCTTAACGATAGCCTAACCAGCATCGACCATCTGGTAACCCGCACGATGAGCTACCCATTAGTGCGCTCCGCCATGCGGATGGATGCGCCGCTCAAGGACGCCGACTATAACCTGCTGCGCCGCTTAAACGACGAATACTCCTGGGCCATGGCGCAGGAGCCGTATTTGGCGCGGTTTTTTATATATTTCCATAGCTCGGAATCGTTCGCCGGGGATTTCGGCGTGAGCGCCAGGAGTCGGATCGTCTACGATAACTATATAAATTATGCCGGTATATCATATGAGCAATGGCGCGGACTTGTCGCCTCGAGCGGCGCGTTCCTAACGGCCTGGCCCGCGGCGAACGTTAAGCTAGGCTCGGCCCTCGACCGCTGCGTAACGTTCCTATATTCCGTGCAGGAATACGGGCTTATGACCAGGCGCGCAACCATTGCCGCGCTCATCTCTGAATCCACGCTGCGCGACTGTTTCCATAGCGCTGAAGGCGTGGGGGCGTCTGAGTTCCTGCTCGTTGACGACGGCGGCGCCGTACTGTACGAGAGCGCGGCTGTTCAGGGCGGCGCAGTTGGGCGGGAAGCGGTGGATGCCTTCATCGCCAGCGGGCGATCCGTCGAGTATATTGACCATGACGGCAAACAGTTTATCATGTTACGCGGCGAGCGGACGGCGCATGGTTTGGTCACAATGGCTGTCATCGATTATTCGATCATAAGGGCTAAGCTAGCGCCACTAAACAAACTGTTCGCGGTCGTGTTCACGACCGCGTTTATCGTCGGAGTCGCGCTTGTCATACTGCTGTCGCGGCTGAATAACCAGCCGCTGCGCCGCATCGAGAAGCTGCTGCAGGCCATGCCCCACGACATCGCCGAAACGCCCGACGCGCCGCGTTTGCTGGACACAAAGATCAACAATATCATCAGCGTGAATTCCAGCCTAGCTGCGCGGCTGGACGCGTCGAGCGCGATGTTGGAGGATATGTTCCAGGAGCGGCTGTTTCTGACCGGATTCGACAACGAGCAGGAGCTGCGCCGCTTAGCCGACCTATCGGGATTCGTCCAGCGCGGCGGGGCATTCATGGTCGCGGCCTTCCTCCTGGACGCCTACGAGCGCAGCCAGCTGAACGCGCAGGAGATAGACGAGCGCGAAAGGCTGAGGTTCATCGCGCTGGATCACGCGCTGAAGTCGCTGCCCAGTCCGCCGTCGTTTGTCCGCGCGGTGGGAGAGAACCGCGCGGCGGCGCTGTTCCCAATCGGCGAAGCAGTCGACCCGAACGCGTTCATAAGCGCGGCGCTCGGCGAGCTATTCCCAATACTGATAGGCGGCGCGAGGATTACAGGCCATGTTGGAGTAAGCGCGCCGTTCGAGCGGCTCATCGACGCGCGCAACGCGTACATTGAAGCGGACGTTGCGCTGGCTTCGATTGGCTCGGAGGAATGCGGACGTCAAACCACAGCGGGGACGTCGGGCGGTTGCATAGCTTTCTATACCGAACTGCCCGTGACGTCGTTCGCGCTATACTATCCGCTGGAGAAGGAGACGCAGTTGATGCGCCTCATCCGCAGCGGCGACGCGGACGGCGCGACGGAGCTGCTCTCTCAGATATACAAACGCAATTATGTTGATTCACCCATATCGGAACAGATGCATCGGCAGTTAGCGCACGACCTGCGATCCACATTCCTTAGACTCATAGCGGATATAGCGGCGTTCACCGCCTGGGATATGAAGGATCTGTACAAGAATATTCTGGATCTGCACGTGCATTCCGACGCGGAGCGCCAGCGCAGACTGTTCAATTCGACGATCACCACGCTATGCGAGACGGTCGTCGGCACCAGGAAGGACTCGCGCAGCGGGTATGCCCAGAACGTAACCAAATATATCGCGGAACACTGCTGCGATCCGGAACTGACGCTGCAGTCCACCGCGGACGCATTCCATCTATCGCAGGCGTATCTCTCCCGATGCATCCGCGAGGCGACGGGGCGGACGTTCTCCGCGCTGGTTGAGGAGGGGCAGATGGACATGGCGCGCGATCTGATCAGCGGGACGCAAACCCCCATTGCGGACGTAGCCGCTCGGTGTGGGTATTCGTCTGTCAATACGTTCTTCAAGGCGTTTAAGCGAGTGTTTGGTATGAGCCCGTCGGCGATGCGCCATAGTAATCAAGCTTGAAACTCATAGTCACGATATCGCCCTAAAAGAATGGTACATCAAAATGGACTGCACAGTGGCAACCAAAAGAGAGGGCGGCGATTACGCGACTGATGGCGCGGATGGGACGGCTTGGATAACGTAACCTCTGCGCGCCCGCTTCGCGCTAAAAGGACTGCCAACGGCCATACGACAGTCTGACCCATTGACCAATCGACCCATTGACCCATTGACCCATTGACCCATTGATATGAGGCAGTGTCGGAATTTACGCGAACGCTATGCATATCGGCTCGAATTCTGTATACGCCCAACCGATTCATCCATTGTACCAAATGGGTTGTTATTAGCCGCCGAAACCCCTCGAAAGCGCTATCTTTCGAGGGGTTTTGCGCGCCATAAATACCCCCTACCGCTAATAACTCCCCGTCTTCGCGCGTCTAGGCCTGAAGCGTCATCCCCTCAGAAACCTATCCATCCATTCCGTAATCTCCCTCAGCCGCCTAACTCGATTCTTCGGCTTCCCAGACCGCGACAACTCATGATTCTCTCCCTTGAATATCACCAGTTTTGCGGGCACGTCCATAACCTTGAGCGCGTAGTACATCTGCAGCCCTTCGGCCAGCGGGCAGCGGTAATCCTCGTCGCTGTGCAGGACTAGTGTAGGCGTCTTAAACGCGGCGGCGTATTTGATTGGCGAGGCGCGCCAGAATTCTTCAGGGCTGGTCCACGGGGTTCCGGCCATCTGATCGCTGCCGAAGGTGTGACCGATGTCGCTGATATTGGCGAAACTCAGCCAGCTGGCGATCGACCTCTGCGTCGCCGCCGCCTTGAACCGATCGGTGTGCCCGACGATCCAATTGGTCATGAACCCGCCATACGAACCACCGGTCACGCCTAGGCGTTCCGGATCGATGGCGGGATACTTCGATAGCGCGGCGTCGACAAAACCCATTATGTCGTCATAATCGACTGTGCCATACTTGGCGCGCAGGTCGGCGAACTCATCGCCGCGACCGTCTCCGCCGGTCGGGTTGCAGAACATAACCGCATAACCCTGCCCACTCCAATACTGCATCTCATGGAAGAACACCGAACCGTAGACCGTCTTCGGGCCGCCGTGAATGTCGAGGATAGCGGGCGCTTTGCCGTCCGTCGGCCACTCGACTGGCGGTATCACCCAGCCGTGGATCTCAAGGCCGTTTTTATTGATAAAGGATAACGGTTCGGGTATTGACAGCGTATAACCGGATAACAGCTCCCCGTTGAGGTCACTGAGACGATTCTCGCTTCCGTCAAGCGACACTTCATATATATCAGACAAACCATACCCGCGCATCGCGATAGCAGCGTAACCATCGCGCCAAGGTATAAACTCCGCGACCAACCCTGGCTGCGTGGTGATCTGGCGAATCTTCTTCGCGGACAGATCGTACGCCTCGATGTGGCTGTCGTTGACGATCGTGCTCAGGAACGCGACCGCGCCGTGTGCCGGCGCCAGACCGCTGTTGACGCTGCCCAGCTTGCTGTCACTGCCAACGCTGCTGCCGTAGTTGTACGCGGCGTCGGGAGAGTGATCCAGCGTTTCGTGAGCGCCGTCGGCGTTGACGCGGGTCAGGCGTGGATTCGCGTGGTCGCCGTGCGGGCCGTCAGGCGCCGTGAACGTGTAGTATATCAACCCATCGGGACCGTAACCGCTATCCCCGACATAGCCTTCCGGTACGCCATGAACGGTACGGACGGTCTTGGTGGGGATGTCCAACTCCATCAGCGTGTCGAAACGAGGCGCTTTCTCCCTGTAAACCTGCTGCGTAAACAGCGCCTTTGTCCGCGCCGCGTTTAGGGATGGTTTATCCGCGTTCGCATACGTATCGGTGAGCGGAACCGATTCGTTTCCGTTCCACAGATACAGCGCGGTACGCTTGCCGCTCAGCTGTCCTTGCCCGTTGAACCAGAACGGCAGCTCGTCAATGATTGTAACGGCCTCGTCTAGTTCCTTGCGGGCGTTCAACGCCTTATCCATATCGCCGCCGTTTTCGTCCAGCAGCGCGTTCAGCCGATGATCTAAAACAGCGCGGAACAGCGCCTTGTTATCAGGCAGCCACTCTATATCCAATACCTTGTACGGCAGGCGCAGTATCTCTCGCGCTTCACCCCCGCCGTATGGCAGACATTGGAACACGGTCAGCGGCACGCCGCGCTTAATATCCGCCTTGTCCTTCTCCGACCGTGCCGACGCGAACACGATCCCGCGTTCCGTCAGCGCGTAGTCCTGCACGTCCTGGGAGGATGTCAGCTGGATGGGTTTGCCGTCCGACAGGCGATAGACGTCGCTGTCGTAAACGTTGCGTTCCATATCGCCGCGCTTACCTATGAAGTACAGCGTGTCGTCACGGGATTTCAGGTGGGACGGGTATAGGCATTTGGCGAAAAAATCCAGGGTAATGCGTTCCGGCATAATTACCTCCATATGACCGCGGCCAGCGCGAAGCGGGACCGTATCGGCTCCCTGTATTATCGAGAACCCAAGGGGTAATGGCACGCCACGCAATGCCCATCCCCCGCGTCGGTCAATTCCGGCTTGACCGCCTTGCAGATATCAAGCGCGATCGGGCAGCGCGTATGAAACGCGCATCCAGCGGGCGGGTTGAATGCGCTAGGCACCTCGCCCTGCAGCGGCGGTTTGATCCGACCTTGACCAGGCATACCTGATGGCGCCGCCGACAACAACGATCGAGTGTATGGATGCAGCGGCGTACGATAGACGGCGGCGGTCGAACCGGTCTCCACCAACGTTCCTAGATACATCACGCCGATTAGCGTACTGAAACGGCGGATTACGCCCAGGTCGTGCGATATGAACAGGTATGTCAGCTGCAGCTGCTCCTGAAGATCGACCAGCAGGTTCAGTATCTGCGCCTGGATCGAAACGTCGAGCGCGGCGATCGGTTCGTCGGCGACGAGGAATTTCGGCTTTAGCGCAAGCGCGCGAGCGATACAGATCCGCTGCCGCTGACCGCCGGAGAATTCGTGCGGATAACGCCGCAGGCAGTCCGATTCCATGCCGCACAGTTTCAGCGTTTCTGCGGCAATGTCAAGCGCGGCTGAGCCGGACGCAAGCTTATGCTTACGCACCCCTTCCGATACGATCGATCCGACATTCATCAGCGGGTCGAGCGACGCGAACGGATCCTGAAACACGATCTGCATGTGCCGTCGCAGCGGGAGCATCTCGCGCTGAGGGAGCGGCTTGCGCGCGTGCGCCTCTACGATCAAGTTATCTTCAAAGTAGACCGTCCCCTCCGTCGGTTCTATCAGTCCCAGTATCAGCCGTCCCGTGGTAGACTTGCCGCACCCGCTCTCGCCCACCAAACCAAACGCGCTACCCTGCGGTATCTCGAACGACACGTCGCTGACGGCCTTCAAGAACCGTTTCTTCCGGCCCAGGAATCCGCCGCCATGTTGGAATGATTTAGATAGGTGAGCCGCTTTAATAAGATGGCGCGACGGCGGCGCGTAGGGTTGGGCTGAGGCGGGGTTTACAGGCATAACGATGCGCCGCCTTTCTGCGGGTTGTCGGGGAGTCCGACAGGGATGACCGGGGGATGGAACGCTATACGGGAACAGTCCGCCCATGATCGCCCCGCTGTGATCATCCACGCGGGTGTTTGGCGCCGTTACGCTATCTCCCTCGCGCGGATGCAGCGAACCAGATGGCCTTCGCCCTCGTCGGTCAATTCCGGCATGCCGCGCTGGCAGCGACCGTCGCAATACTGACAGCGCGGGCCAAAACTACAGCCTTCAGGCAATTGATCCGGAGAGGGAACGTTGCCTTGTATGCTAGGAAGACGGCGTCCTGCCGATGAGCCGAGGTCGTCTAGGCGTGTGCGCGAAGCCAGGAGACCGCGCGTGTAGGGGTGAAGGGGGTTCGCGTATAGTTCAGCCGTCGAGCCTTGTTCGACGACGCGGCCAGCGTACATTACTGCGACACGGTCAGCCATCTGCGCGATTACGCCCAGGTCGTGCGATATGAACAGTATCGCTGTTCCCAGCTCGCTTTGCAGCTCTTGGAGCAACGCCAGCACCTGCGATTGAACGGTTACGTCCAGCGCAGTCGTCGGTTCGTCGGCTATAAGCAATACGGGTTTACAGCACAGCGCGGAGGCGATCATAGCGCGCTGGCGCTGTCCGCCGGACAGCCGATGCGGATAACTCTTGGCGACGCGTTCAGGATCGGGCAGTCCGACCTTCGCCAGCATCCGTACGCAGAGGTCGCGCGCGCCGCGCTTTGTCAGGTTCTGGTGAACCTGCAGTACCTCCTCAATCTGCTGTCCGATGGTGAGAACAGGGTTCAGGCAGGTCATCGGCTCCTGGAAAACCATGCTCATGCGACTGCCGCGAAGCCGATTCATCTCCTTGTATGGCAGACCAATCAACTCGCGCTCTTCCAGGCGGACGCTGCCTTCGACGCTAGCGGTGTCTTTCTCTAGCAAGGCCATAACCGCCAGCGACGTGACGCTCTTGCCGCAGCCGCTCTCCCCCACCAGACCGAGCACGCCGCCGCTCCTTAGCGACAGGCTAACGCCCTGCACGGCGGGGATTCTGCGCCGTCCGACCGCAAACGTCACATGCAGGTTACTAATCTCAAGCAGCGCGCTGTCCGGCACGGTTTGCGCCTCCTATCCGGATGAATGCCGCGGTGTAAACGGACGCCGCAGTATGAACGGATGTTAACAGAATACTCATTCCTTGGCCTGGCGTGTACGTGGATCAAGGGCGTCGCGCATGCCGTCGCCGAGGAAGTTCACGCACAGTACGGTCATGAAAACCAGCAAACCCGGCGGCAGCCACTGCCACCAATAGTGCTGCAGCGCGGTGATGTTTTGAGCTGCGGAGAGCATGTTGCCCCACGAGGGCTGCGGCGGAGTGACGCCCATACCAAGGAAGGAGAGACCCGCTTCGGTCAAGATTGCCGAGGCCATGCCGAGGGTAGCGTTCACAACGATAGGGCTGACGCAGTTGGGCAGCATATGAGAACGTATAATCTCAAGCGGCGTAAGCCCCAGCGCGCGCGCCGCTTCAGTGAACTCGCGGGATCGCAGCGACAGCACCTGCGCGCGAACGATGCGGCACACGCCCGTCCAGGAGAGCACTCCGATTATAATGATGATGTTGAGGGCGCTGCCGCCAAACACCGCGGCCATGGATATCGCGATCACGTAGAACGGAAAACAGAGGATCATGTCGACCAGCCGCATTATAATCGCGTCAGCAGCGCCGCCGATGTAACCCGCAATCGCGCCGAGGGTCACGCCGATGGTGACTTGGAGCAGAACGGCCGCCAAACCAACGCCCAGCGATATCTGTCCGCCGTACAGCAAACGGGAATACACGTCGCGGCCAATACTGTCCGTGCCCAGGATGAACTTCTCAGTGGGCGGTTTGTCCATTGAGAACATCTCGATGGCGTCGCGGTCATGGGTGGCCAGCACAGGCGCGAGCAGCACGGCGATGATCAGCAGCGTCAAGAATATCATGCCGAACATGGCCAGCTTATTACTGCGGAGTTTGCGCCAGGCGATGCGGCCGGGCGAGTAGACTTCGCGCGAGGCTCGAGCCTTGCGGGTTATGGAAGCGCCGCTAATCCCCTGCGTCATGCCGGTCATGTCCCCCCATTTCAGCGGGTGATACGCTGGTCAGCCGTTTGGGCTATGAGTATCGGATGCGCGGATCGACGACGGCGTAGCAGATATCCGCAATGATGTTTACCAATAGCGTAACCAACGCCAGCACGAGTACTATACCCATTATTAACTGGTAATCGCGGTTCAGTACGGCTTGATAGTTCAGCTGACCTACGCCCGGCCAGACGAACACGGTCTCGGTCAGCAGCGCGCCGGATAGCATACTGGGGATCTGTAGGCTGACCACAGTGATGATGGGAATAAGCGCGTTTTTGAGTATGTGACGGGAGACGAGGCTGCGCCGGGGGATGCCGTTGGAGCGGGCGGTACGTATATAATCCTGGCTAAGCACATCAATCACGCTGGAACGGGTGTATCGCATAAATGACGCGACGTTCAAGAGCGACAGGACGATCGCGGGCATGACCATATGCCGCGCGACGTCCAGCGCGTACGCTACGCCGACGTTGTTGGCCCCGGCGACGACCATGCCCGATATGGGTAGCCATTTAAGGGTCATGCCGAACAGGAGTATCAGCAGCATTCCCATGAAGAACGCCGGAACGGATACGCCAAAGAAGCAGAATATCGTCATGCCGGCGTCGAGCAGCGAGTTACGCCGCATCGCGACCGAGACGCCAGCCGGTATGCCAATCAACGTGGATATGATTAGCGAGACGCCGCCGAGGAGGGCGGTGTTGCCTATGCGCGCGCCAATGATATCAAGCACGCGCGACTTATACGCGGTGGAGTAACCGAGATCGCCGTGTATGACGCGAACGAGCCACTTCCCATACTGGACAAGGAAGGGATCGTTCAGGCCGTATTGTTCCAGAAGACGCCGCTTATATTCGGCGGTCATAGATGGATCGAGCATACCCGAGAACGGGTCGCCGGGCATAGACATGACGAGCGCGAACACACAGAACGTTATGCCGAAGAAGACGGGCACAGCAACGAGAATACGTTTAAGAACATACTTAACCACGCCAACGCCTCCCTTGGATAAGTAGTAATTCGTTTTATAAACAGGCGGTCGGGCGGTCGAAAAAACCGCCCGGCGCGTCCTGCCTAAACAGTATTACTCTTCGAAACGCCATGTCTCCACATTCATGAATTCCCAGAAGTTACCGAAGTCGTAATTCTTGAGCTTGGGCGTGATCGCGCGAACCTCGTTCGCGCTGTACAGCCACAAGAACGGGAGGTCATAGTTGAGTTTCTTGTTGATTTCGTAGAAGATCTCCTTGCGTTTGGCGGGATCCATTTCCTTCTGGGAGGCTTCGATGAGCGCGTCCATGTCGGCGTCTTCGTAGCGCGCCATGTTGAAGTTGCCCTTGTCGGCCTCGGAGGAATGGAAGTAGCTGAACACGTCCGGATCGGAACCGATCGACAAACCGATCAGACCCAACTCGAAGTCAGTGCCCGTGACCATGCGCGGCGAGAGCGAGTTAAAGTCCATCGACTCGAGCGAGCAGTCAATGCCGGCAATCTTTAGATACTGCGCGATGATCGGCGCGGACTGTTCGCGCACCTTGTTGCCGACCGGGAAGATCAGCGATGTGACGAACTTCTGCCCGTCCTTATCCACAAAACCGTCGCCGTCGGTGTCCGTCCATCCGGCCTCGGCCAGCAGCGCCTTGGCCTTGTCCAGATCGTAATCGTACGGATTGAGGATGCCTTCCTCGCGCTT
>JAITDK010000119.1 GCA_031282605.1 Oscillospiraceae bacterium | reverse complement strand
TTCTGGGCGTCGTGCTGCTGACTGGCGGCGTGGTGATGATCACCGAGGCCGGGACGATACTGTTCTCCATACTCGCCCTGGAGATACCGATAGGCTTCGGCGTGCTATATGCGTGCCGGAACGTGCTGGAGTACGCCGAATTGAACCAGGGGTAAGAGGTGATATCCGCGTCTCACCCGCACCTAATACATCGCTTAGCATATGGTTTGATTTAAATGGTTGCTATACCGAAGACTTGCTATGATGAAAATAGTGCGGCATGGCAGGTATGGTTGGTTTCTCCTGATTACCTGCAACATGCATATATGCGCTTCTTGCGTGACGGACGTCTTCTAGAATACTATAGATATGCCTCGCCGTCTGGATACGCGGATTGATCTCAACACGCAGTATGAGTGAACAATTGACAGTAACAAATTGATCCTAACACGTATTTAGTACCAAGGCTCCTGGTTTTACAACCCGGAGCCTTGGTATTTTCATATTGTTTGGGGGATATCGGATGTCCAGGCGGCCCGTACTGACGAGAGTCCTATAAGAATCGTATGAATAAAAGTTTTTCTTCCAATTAAGCGCCGATAATGGTATACTAGTAAGGATGGGTCGACGATATTCAGGGGACATGAACGGGAGGGCTGACATGGAGAATCCCAATGTGGAAGCGCGCTATGACGAGACACAGATACAGGTGCTGGAAGGACTGGAGGCGGTGCGCAAGCGGCCAGGCATGTACATAGGATCCACCGACGCGCGCGGCCTGCACCATCTGGTGTATGAGATCGTGGATAACGCGATTGACGAGGCGCTGGCGGGTCACTGTACAGAAATCCTCGTAACGCTGCATCGGGATGGATCGGCCAGCATTCTGGATAACGGGCGCGGATTCCCAGTAGGGATCCATCCGCAAGTGGGCAAGCCCGCCGTCGAGGTGTGCCTGACAATGCTGCACGCGGGCGGTAAGTTCGGCGGCAAGGGATACAAGGTATCCAGCGGGCTGCATGGCGTAGGCGCGTCCGTGGTGAACGCGCTCAGCCGCGAACTAAAGGTCGTCGTATACCAGGACGGCAAGGTTTATGAACAGCACTACGAGCGAGGCAAGCCGCTGCACGATCTCGCCGTCATGGGTGAAACGGATCAGCACGGCACGCTGATCCACTTCCTGCCGGACGTTAAGAGCGCCGACAACCCGGAGGGCGTATTCGAGACAGGCGACTTCCAGTACGAGGTACTCAAGGCGAGGATGCGCGAGATGGCGTTCCTCAACAAGGGCGTAAAGATACGCCTTGTGGATGAACGCGCCGACGGCCACGACCATACCTTCCATTACGAGGGCGGGATAGTCGAGTTCGTCAAGTATCTAAACAAAAACAAGGAAACGCTGTTCCCCGAACCCATTTACATATACGGCGCGCGCGACGACACCCAGGTCGAGGTCGCGTTCCAGTACAACGACGGGTACAGCGAAACTATACTAACGTTCGCGAACAACATCAACACCATCGAGGGCGGCACCCACCTGTCCGGCTTCAAGTCCGCGCTGACCCGCGTCGTCAACGATTACGGCAGGAGATACAACCTGCTCAAGGACAAGGACATCAAGCTGGAAGGCGAGGACATACGCGAGGGGATGGCGTGCATCATATCGGTGAACCTGATAGAGCCGCAGTTCGAAGGCCAGACAAAGACCAAGCTGGGCAACAGCGAGGTACGCACGTTGGTCGACAGCCTCGTCGCGGATAAGCTAGGCGCGTTCCTCGAGGAGAATCCGCAGGCCGGCAAAGCGATACTCGAACGCTGCGTCAGCGCCGCGAGAGCGAGGGAAGCGGCGCGCAAAGCCCGCGATCTCACCCGGCGCAAGACTGCGCTGGAATCGGCGTCGCTGCCGGGCAAGCTGGCCGACTGCTCCGAGCGGGATCCATCGCTGTGCGAGATATTCATAGTCGAGGGCGACAGCGCGGGCGGCACGGCCAAGACGGGTCGAGACCGGCATTTCCAGGCGATACTGCCCCTGCGCGGCAAGATACTCAACGTCGAGAAGACGCGCGTGGATAAGATACTCGCCAACATGGAGATAAAGGCGATGATCACCGCGTTCGGCTGCGGCATAGGCGACGACTTCAACGAAGGGAAGCTGCGCTACCACCGCATCGTATGCATGACCGACGCCGACGTGGACGGCAGCCATATCCGCATACTGCTGCTGACGTTCTTCTACCGATACATGCGCCCGCTGCTGGAAAAGGGTTACGTGTATATCGCGCAGCCGCCGCTGTACAAGGTATCGCGCAAGAACTACGAGCGGTATGTGTATGACGACGACGCGCTGACGGAGCTTAAGCGCGAGATCGGCGAGGAGCCGAAACTGGATATCCAGCGTTACAAGGGACTGGGAGAGATGAACGCCGAGCAGCTCTGGGACACCACGATGAACCCGGTCTCGCGCAGCATGATGCGCGTCACGCTTGAAGACGCTATATCGGCCGAAGAGGTGTTCACGCTGCTGATGGGCGACAAGGTCGAGCCGCGCAAGGAATATATCATGGAGAACGCGAAACTGGTCGTCGACCTCGACGTATAGGAGGTAAGCATGGCAGACGAACCGATAATCCCCGGTACAGAAGCCGAAGGCGGTGAGAACGTCGTCCCCGGCCTGCCAGCGGCCAGGCTCACCCCGATCAACATCGAGGAGGAGATGCAGAAGTCGTTCATCTCCTACGCGATGGCCGTAATAATAAACCGCGCGCTGCCCGACGCCCGCGACGGACTCAAGCCTGTGCACCGGCGCATCCTATACACGATGCACGAACTGGGCATGACCCCCGACAAGCCGTTCCGCAAGAGCGTGCGCATAGTGGGCGACGTACTGGGTAAGTATCATCCTCACGGCGACAGCGCGGTATATGACGCTATGGTCAGACTGGCGCAACCGTTTACCACGCGGTATCCGCTGGTAGACGGGCAGGGGAACTTCGGCTCGGTGGACGGCGACGGCGCGGCCGCGATGAGGTACACCGAAGCCCGCATGTCCAGGATCACCCTGGAGATGATAGCCGATCTCGAAAAGGAGACCGTCGACTTTTATCCAAACTTCGATAACATGCTGCAGCAGCCCGCCGTGCTGCCATCCAGATTCCCGAACCTGCTGGTCAACGGTTCCAGCGGCATAGCGGTGGGCATGGCCACGAACATACCTCCGCACAACCTGGGCGAGGTCATAGACGCTGTAGTACACCTGATGGACAATCCGGACACGTCGATCGATCAATTGGCACAGTTCGTCCAAGGCCCGGATTACCCGACAGGCGGCGTGATACTGGGCCGCGCGGGCATACTGGAAGCGTACCGCACAGGCAGGGGCCGCATAGTGACGCGATCGCGCAGCGAGATCGAGCCGATGAACAACAATCGGCAGCGTATCGTCGTCACCGAGATTCCATACATGGTCAACAAGGCAAAACTGATCGAGAAGATCGCCGAGCTGGTGCACGAGAAACGTCTGGATGGACTCTCCGATATCCGCGACGAATCCGACCGCAGCGGTATGCGCATCGTAATCGAGCTGAAGCGTGACGTGAATCCGAACGTCGTGCTCAACTTCCTATATAAACATACTCAATTGCAGGATACGTTCGGCGTGATCCTGCTGGCTCTAGTCGACGGCGAGCCTCGGGTGCTCAACCTCAAGCAGGCTCTGCATTACTATCTCGAGCACCAGAAGGACGTGGTAATCCGCCGCTGCCGCTACGAACTGGAGAAGGCGGAGGCGCGCGCGCACATACTGGACGGACTGCTGCTCGCGCTGGAGCATATCGACGAGGTCGTGCGCATAATCCGTCAGAACAAAACGACGGCGGAGGCTCGCGCGGCGCTGCAGGCGGCGTTTGGATTCAGCGACCCGCAGGCGCAGGCCATACTGGATATGCGCCTGTCCCGCCTGACAGGGCTGGAAAGCGACCGCCTGTTCGAGGAACTGTTCCAGCTGCGCCAGACGATAGAGCATCTGCGCGCAGTGCTGCAAAGCGAAGCGATGATACTGGATATTATTAGGACGGAGATACTGGAGATAAAGCGCAAGTTCGCCGATCCACGCCGCACGGCCATTGAGGCCATCGACGGCGAGATAGATATAGGCGATCTGATCCAGGAAGAGGATATGGTCATATCGCTGACCCACTTCGGATATGTAAAGCGGCTGGCGAAGCGCACATACCGCAGCCAGAATAGAGGCGGACGCGGCGTGATGGGCATGACCACCCGTGAGGAGGATTATGTCGAAAGGATGTGCGTGTGTTCTACGCACGACGATATACTGTTCTTCACGAACAAAGGCCGCGTATATAAGCTGAAGTGCTACGAGATTGGCGAGGCCAGCAGGACGGCGCGCGGCTCGGCGATCGTGAACGTGCTGAACCTGGACGGCGGCGAGAAGGTTACGGCCATGATAACGATCCAGACCGACGACACCGAGCAGCTGGAGCATACCTTCCTGGTTATGGCCACTCGCGGCGGGCAGATAAAGAAGACGGCGCTGAGCGAATTCCGCAATCTAAGAACGAGCGGGTTGATTGCCATCAGTTTGAGGGAAGGCGACGAGCTGATAGGAACCGAGCTGACCGACGGCACGCATGAACTGCTGTTGGGCACAAGGCATGGTATGGCCATACGGTTTGACGAGAATGATGTACGCGACATGGGTCGTCAGGCTATAGGCGTGAGGGCCATTGATCTGGCCAACGGCGACGAGGTGATAGCGCTGAGCGTGGTGGAGCCGGACACGCAGGTGTTATCAATTACCTCGCAGGGATACGGCAAGCGCACGGCGATCGACGAGTATAGGAAGATTTCGCGGGGCGGCAAGGGCGTCAAGGCCATGGATCTGACGGACAAGACGGGCTTGCTGGCCGAGCAGCTTCTGGTACGCGCCGAACAGGATCTGATGCTGATGACTGACGACGGCACGATCATCCGCACGCCGGTTGATTCGATAAGGGTATGCGGGCGTGTATCGCAAGGTGTGCGCCTGATGCGCATAGGCGAGAACACGCAAGTAGTGGCGGTGGCGCTGGCCGAACCGGAGGAAGCGGAAGACGTCACAGTGGACGTCACGGAGGAATCTCCGTTGACACAGGAAACCGGGGCAAGTGAGTAGCCGGGAAACCCCCCTCTGTCGTTGCGGCTGCATCGCCCCCTAGGGGGCGATAGGGGTTGGGGGAATCAGTTGCGCTGCAAGGTAGACTATCGGACACGGTCGGTTGGCCGAAGCCGGTTGTGTCTCTATAGTCTGTTCCGTGGCGGAATCGATTCCCCCTCCACCGTCCCGATGCGGCTGGATTGCAAGACTGTCCTGCGCCCTAGGTTTCACCGAACAACGCCTCGTATGTTATGCCCTTTTCTACCTGTTCCTGCGCGTCGCGCATCGCGCTGACGTCGCCTAGCAGCGTGACCCCAGTCAACCGTTGTTCCACGAAATGATACGCGGCCAACGTCGCCTTCGCGTCATCGCGGAACTCGACCGTCCTATATTCCTTGCCCGGATCGCTTCCCGTGTCGCCTACCGCGAACAACGACGTGCCCAGCGAATTCAGCGTCATCGGAAACAACCCGCGCTTATACGTCCGCTCGTCGCCCGCCGCATTCGCTCCCGCAGCATCGCCCATAGCCGCCGCCTCGGCCCACAACCCATAACGCGCGCCGCCGAATATCGCGCAATCCCCGCATGCGAATACATCCTCCGCACTCGAGCGCATCCGCTCATCCACCACTATACCTCGATTGACCGCTATGTCCGACTCCTTCGCCGCGCTTACATTCGGCGTAATGCCCGTCGAGAATATGACGATATCCGCCGCCAGCGTCCCGCCGTCAGCCAGCTTGACCGCGCTCGCTCCATCCACGCCAACCACCAGCGAATCAACCTTTGCGCCAACCAGCAAACCCATCCCCGCCTTCTCGACGACGCCAGCCAGCATCTCTGACGCGGCCGGCGCAACCCTCCGATCCAGCAAGCGCGGCGCCGCCTCGACAATCGTCACATCCAGCTTGAATTTACGCAGTTCCCAAGCCGCCTCCAACCCCAGTACGCCGCCTCCAATGACAACCGCGCGCCTAACGCCCTCCGACTTAGCCGCCTTTTCCAACCGCCGCGCGTCGCTCAGCGAGCGTATCGCAAACACATTCCCCGCGTCCGCGCCTGGTATCGGCGGGATGAAACTCGACGCGCCCAACGCCAGCACGCACGCGTCGTACATTAGATCCGCGCCGGACTCCAGCCTGATCATCTTCGCCTTAGTATCCAGCGACGAGACTCGCTCGCCCGTAACCCGCGTGATCCGCTGTCTCTCATACCACGATTCGTCGTAGATCGCGAACTGATCCGCCGCCAACGCTCCAAAAAGGTCCTTCGTCAGCATCGGACGGTTGTATGGCAGCGCCTCCTCCACGTCTATCAGCGCTATCGCCGCGGTATCGTCCCGCTCCCGTATGGCTTTAGCCGCGCTTACTCCAGCTATGCCCGCTCCCGCAATCAGGAAGCGCCTATCCGTGTCGCGCTTGAACGCCGCTGCCTGCGCGTCGATCGTAATGAATCGATCCGAGCCGACGCCGCACACGGGACAAACCACCGTTCCCCCGGGCATTATCGCGCCGCAGACAAGGCACTTTAACCGCTTAGACCGCCGTTCAGGCTGATTATACGACATATTAGCCGCCTCCAAACAATCACTGCTTCACACAATTATTCTTAACGCCGCCATATAGGCGATCGTGCCGCCCAGCACGGCTGGCAGCGTACGCTTGCTCGTCAAGTATGTCGTCGCGGTCACGGCGAGTCCAATCAACTCCGGCAGCGCGTGCGGCCATGTAAGCGGTCTGACGCCGCGCAGACAATACACTATCAGCATACCTATAATCGCGTAAGGAAGCGTGCGTCCCAGATACAGCACGATCCTCGGCGTCCGCTTCCCGCCGCCGAACAATACGAACGGCAGCGCGCGAGTCGCCACCGTGCACGCGGCCATTATCATAATCGTAACGGCGGCCTGAACATTCGTCATGCGTCGCAACTCTCCCCATTCCGCTCGGAATCCCGCTTCGATATAGCCGGACGTAGCAACGCCAGCACCCCGACGATCATAACCATCGCGGCTATCAGGAACCACGACTCCCCAAACGCCAGCAGGCACAGCAGCGCGCTGCCCAGCCCCACCAGCGCGGCCGACCGACCCTTCCCGCCGCGCCACTGATCCAGGAATATAACCAGGAACAGCGCGGTCATAGAGAAGTCTATCCCCGCCGGATCAAACCGCGGATTCGACTGCATAGCCGTACCGATCACCGCGCCCGCGACGCTGCCCGCCACCCAGTAACATTGATTCAGCAGCGCGATCCAGAACTCAAACGCGCGCGGCTCGACGCCGTCCGGCGGATCCGGATGCGCAATGTACAGCGAAAACGACTCGTCCGTCAGCGCGAACACCCGATACGGCTTCGTGCTGTCGCGGTCGCGCCACCGTTCCAGCATCGCCAGGCCGTAGAACAGATGCCTCGCGTTGATCATCAGCGTGAGCAGCGCGGCGGATACCGGATCAAACGGCGACGTCAGCAGCCCTACCCCCGCGAACTGCATCGATCCCGCGAACACGGCTACGCTCATAAACGCCGCCCATCCCGCCCCATAGCCCTGGCTGGCCAGCAGCACCCCGAACGCCGCGCCCAACGGTACATAACTGGTAAGCACCGGCACGGTCGCCGGCAGAGCGGCGCGAATATTGGCTTGAATAGAAGCGCGCTTACTGCTTGTCATACCGTCAGTATCCCGCGGGTTCGGCGTTCATCGACAATCCGCCGACCGCCTTGCCCGACATTATTCGATAATATGCCGCCGCGCCGACCATCGCCGCGTTATCTGTGCATAGCGAAACGGGCGGCATACACAGACGCAGTCCGCGCGATTCGCAATCCTTCGCCATACGCGCGCGCAAGCCTCGGTTAGCCGCAACCCCCCCCGCGATAACGATCGTACGATACCCGCCGGAGTCGGCTGCGCGCATCGTCTTCGCCGCCAGCATGTCTACCACGGCCTCGCGGTATGACGCGGCTGCGTCCTCTTTCGATAGGCTGGCCAGCGCGCCCTTCCTGTCCAGCTGGATGAACGCAGTCTTAAGTCCGCTGAAACTGAAATCGTACGCGCCGGGGGTTCTCGCCCTCGGCAATGCCAGCGCGCGCGGATTCCCGTTCTCCGCCAGCGAATCCAGCGCGGGTCCGCCAGGATACGGCAAGCCCAGCACGCGCGCGGCTTTGTCGAAAGCCTCGCCCGCCGCGTCATCCAGCGTCCGGCCTAGCACGCGTGTTTCGCCGTAATCCGCCACATCGGCCAATACCGTGTGACCGCCTGATACGGTCAAGCACAGGAACGGCGGCGTCAAGTCGGCGCAGGCCAGATACGCCGCGCTGATATGCGCCTGCATGTGATGCACGGCGACCAGCGGTTTCGACGCGGCGAACGCCAGCGCCTTGGCCGTTGATACGCCGACCAGCAGCGCGCCGACCAGACCAGGGCCGTTCGTGGCGGCGATTGCATCGACGCCGGCCAGCCGCAAGCCGGACTCGCTCAGCGCGCGATCCACGACGGCGTTTATCGACTCCACGTGCGCGCGCGAGGCTACCTCCGGCACGACCCCGCCGTATCGCGCGTGCAGCGGTATCTGCGTCGCAACGACGCTAGAGAGTATTTCGCGCCCGTCGCGAATCACGGCGGCGGCGGTCTCGTCGCACGACGTTTCGACGGCCAGTATCGCCGCGTGCCCAGCCCGCCTCAAATCGTTCAGCTGGATCGCACACCTCTCGTCATACGGCACGACGCGCCTCACGCCTCCCGTCAGTTATGATAAGCAGCAGGCCAGCGGCGCACGTAGCGATAACGACGACCGCCCAAGCCGCACCTATCGCCGCGCCCATCGAAATATAGAAATCGTCGGGCATCATACGGATCAGCAAGTCCGTTTCAGGATTCATATACCACAGATCGTTGGCGAATAAACGCTCATGCAGCGCAACGAAAAAATTATAGAAACTTACGCGTATCGCGATTAATACCGCCAGCGCGCATATCAGCATCACGCCCGCGCCGGCCATCATACCCAAACCCGCCGCGCGCCGCGCCTTCATCCGCGCGGTTATCACAACCGCTATCGCGCACGCCGCGCAGAACCATCCCGCCACGTTGCCCGCGAGTTTTAGAAGCTGACGCACGTCCTTCATATGGGTAAGCTCACGCTCGTTCAGCGCGGGACGCTCCAGTCCGTCCATAACAATAACCCTGTCGAAATCAGCCGGAACCCGCGCTCCGATATACCGCGCAACGTCGCCCGCTACCGCCGTCAGCGTTTCCCCGTCCACGCCCGCCGTTTCGTAAACGCCGGCGCGCTCCATCGCCCACACATACATGCCCGCGTTCGTCGCGCAGATAAACAGCCCCGCCAGCAGCGAGGCGACCAATCCCGCTATCGCCGCGACCAAGCCTCCCGCGAACGCCTTTCCGAACGCCCCGCCGTTCACGCTACGCCTCTAGAGGCCGCAGCAGCGCGCGGGATGGAGCGCCGTCGCATCCTGGCAGCGACAGCGGCAGGCACATCAGTTCGTACCATCCCGGCTCGAACGCGTCCAGCGCGAGCCCTTCCAGTATGCAGACGCCCGCCTCCAATATCGCGCGGTGGGTCTTGAGTCCCTCCGCCCCCTGCGGTCCGACGGAAAGTCCGTCCACACCCAGAGTGCGCACGCCGGAATCCACAATCGCGCGCGCCTCCGATTCACTCAGCGCCGCGCCGCCCATCTTGAATAGCGTTCGCCTAGCGAGCGGTTTGGTTTTTTCCGCGTTCTGACGCCATAGCCATAGATCGACGACCTCGCACACCCCGTTCAGCCGCTCGAGAGGCCATGCGTCAACGCCGCCGTCTAACCCGATGTGGTGCGGCGAGTCGATATGAGTGCCGTTATGCGCGGTCATTGTGATGCGGGTGACGTTGTAGCCGCCTTGATCCGCCGTCGCGATGCCGTCGCGAGTGAACGCTGGATCGCCAGGATATACGTTCATGCCGTTGACCAGCGGACGCGACGCGTCACGCCATGCGAACGGGTCGCGACGCATCATGATTATGTTATCAACACGCGCGTTCAGCTTGAATCCGGCGCGGAGATACAACCGCAGCGCGGCCTTGTTCGATGAGAAGAACGCTAGGCGCAGCGGTTTGTCGCGACCCATCACGTCCAGCTGGTGTTCCAGCAGCGACAGCCCCATACCCTTCCCAACCAAGTCGGGCCGAAGCCCCAGCCCGATATCAATATCGCCCGGATGCAGCGCGTACTGTTCCTTCATCAGCGGCGAACGCGACGGTCTGCCGTGGCACAGGAAGCCGGCGCGCTCTCCGTCAAACAACGCGCATCGATACCATCCGGAGGCGAGTTCGTCCGCCGTGAGCGCACCGCATTCGTCCAGCAGCGAAGGGTAACGCCAACCGGACATCACCCGCGCGTCTTCATCTGTGACAGGCCTTGACGTCCAGGGCAAGTGATCAACTCCTTTGCCGCGCGAACCGCTGCGGCGGGACGCTGTCCGGTTTGCGAACCGGAGGCGCTTTAAGTTTGTGGCGCCCCGCCACTATGACGTGAGTTGACTGTTACCTTACAGCGTTTTTACTGGCGGGGCGCAGGAG
>JAITDK010000290.1 GCA_031282605.1 Oscillospiraceae bacterium | reverse complement strand
ATACCTACCAGGTCGGCTCGCCGTTCGAGGCGGTGGCCGTGTATAACATTACGCTGACGATCCGCGACGGCGAGTTCGTCGCGTTCGTGGGCGCGACGGGATCGGGTAAGACGACGCTGATCCAGCACTTCAACGGACTGCTGAAACCGACGTCCGGATGGGTGAAGATCGACGGCGTAGATCCGCACGCGGCGGACGCGCCCAAGGGTCGGATGCGCGTGCTGCGTCAGTCGGTCGGGATGGTGTTTCAGTATCCGGAACACCAGCTGTTCGAGGAGACGATAGCGAAGGACGTGGCGTTCGGGCCGAAGAACTTGGGATTGTCGGAAGCGGAATGCGGCCAAAGGGTTCGAGAAGCGCTGGAGCGGGTGGGTCTGTCATACGATACGTTCGCGGAACGATCGCCGTTTGAGCTGTCGGGCGGACAGATGCGCCGCGTCGCGGTGGCCGGCGTGCTCGCGATGCGCCCGCGTACACTGATATTGGACGAACCGACGGCGGGACTTGATCCGTCCGGTCGGCGCGACTTTCTGAACCTGTGCGCCGGGCTGCATAAGGAGGGCGTGACGATCGCGCTGGTCTCGCACGCGATGGAGGACGTCGCGCGGCTTGCGGAGCGGGTGTTCGTGCTGCGCGGAGGCGCGCTGGTGCGGACGGGATCGCCGTCGGAGTTGTTCGCGGACGCGGACGCGTTGCAAGCGGTAGGGCTAAAGCCGCCGGAGATGTCGAAACTGCGCGCGATACTTAACGCGCGGGGCATGAATATCCCCGAAGACGCGCTGACGCCGGAAGCGATGGCCGATACGCTGACGCGGATATTGACGAAGAGGATCGATTCATGAACGGCGGCGTCGTAATCGGTCAATACATCCCGGGCGTGACGAGGATACATCGGCTTGATCCGCGCACAAAGCTGATCGTAACCTTCGCGTATGTCGCGTTGGTGTTCTGCGCGCGAGGCGTGGTGGGCGCGGCGATGGCGGTCGCGTATATAGCGGGCGTGTCGGTTCAGACGCGCATACCTGTAAAGCATCTGCTCAAGGGGTTGAAGTCGCTAACGATACTGATCGCGATGACCGCGGTCATGAACCTGTTCTTCACGCGCGCGGGGACGCCGATCGTTAGCTTCGGCGTGTTCGTGGTTACTGATTTGGGCGTGAGGACGGCGGTGTACTTCGCGTTCCGGCTGGTGTTCCTGGTGATGGGTACCACCATGCTGACGCTGTCCACCTCGCCGATCGCGCTGACCGACGGGCTGGAATCATTGATGCGACCGTTGGAGCGGGTGCGATTCCCAGCGCATGAACTGGCGATGATGATGTCGATCGCGCTGCGGTTCATACCAACGCTGATGGAAGAGACGGACAAGATAATGAAGGCGCAGGCGTCACGCGGCGCGGATTTTGAGACGGGCACGCTGATAAAGCGCGCGAAGTCGCTGGTGCCGCTGCTCGCACCGCTGTTCATCAGCGCGTTCAGGCGCGCGGCGGATCTCGCGCTGGCGATGGAATCGCGCTGTTATCAGGGCGGAGCGGGTCGTACGAGGATGAACGAACTGCGGTTTTCGCGCGACGACGCGATCGCGGGGTTGATCATGCTGGCGATGCTGGCCGCCGCGCTAATAGAACGGTTTGTGTTTCCGGCGTGGACGATCAAGCTGTAAGGCGGGTTCGGCTGACGCTGGCGTATGACGGCGCGCGTTACGTCGGCTGGCAGCGGCAGGTCAACGGTTTGGCCGTTCAAGAGGTGGTTGAGGAAGCGCTGTCGCGACTGACGGGGGAGCGTACCGCCGTTACAGGCGCGAGCCGTACCGACGCGGGCGTGCATGCGCTAGGACAGACGGCACATTTCGACACGCGTTCTCGCATACCGGACGAGAGATTCGCGCTGGCGTTGAATACTATACTGCCGCCCGATATACGCGCGGTGAACGCACGGACGGCGGATTGTGATTTTCATGCGCGATTCTCGGCGAGGGCGAAGACGTACCGCTATTGGTATCATCGTTCGCGCGTCGCGCCGGTATTGGAACGCGGACTGAGGTGGCACATACCGCTTCCGTTGGACGTTGCGACGATGAGCCGCGAGGCGCGGGCGATGGTAGGCGAGCATGATTTCGCGGCGTTCGCGGCGTCGGGATCGAAGGCGAAAAGCACAGTGCGCGAGGTGACGTCGGTTGAAGTGAGCGAGGCGCCACACGATCCCGCGCTATTGGAACTGACCATTCGGGGCGGCGGTTTTCTATATAATATGGTAAGGATACTAGCGGGTACGCTGGCGGACGTCGGAGCGGGCAAGCGTGAGTCGGGAGCGATAGCGCGCGCGATACAAACTGGCGATCGGCTTGAACTGGGTCAGACCGCGCCGCCGCATGGGCTGACGCTGATGAACGTCGAATATGATGGAGATGGAGGGTTTCGCTGATGTCGGCGACAATCCGAGAGTTGTCCAGACGTTGTGGTCTGTCCATATCTTCCGTATCAAAGGCGCTCAACAACTATCCGGACGTGCGCGCGGAGACGCGCGCGATGGTTCATCGAACGGCGCTGGAGATCGGATACTTCCCGAACGCGCTGGCGCGCGGGTTGAAGACCAATCGCACGTACAACCTGGGCGTACTGCTGGACGACGAACTGGGCGATAATCTGTCGCACACGTTTTTCTCGGCGATACTTAATGAGTTCCGGCGCGCGGCTGAGCGGCAGGGGTATGATATCACGCTGATCAACCGGAATATGGGCGACAGGCCGTTATCGTATCTTAACCATTGCAAGCATCGGCAGCTGGACGGGATTTGTCTGTTATGCGTGGACTTCGCCAACCAGGAGGTATTGGAGCTGACGCGCAGCGATGTAATCAGCGTATCGATCGATCATCCGTTTCCAGGAATTGCGGGGGTGAACAGTGATAACCGCGAGGGTATGCGGCAGCTGGTTCGCCACGCGGTGAGGTTTGGTCACACTAAGATCGCGTACATGCATGGGACGTCGTCGTTCGTGACGGATGTGCGGGTAGCGGCGTTCAGAGAGGCGATGGAGGAAGCAGGTGTGCGCGTCAACGAGGATTGGATGGTGTCGTCGCATTATCACAGCGCGGCGCACGCGTTCGAGGAGGTGCGTCGGTTGCTGCCGTCTGATGATGGCGGTGGACGAGATGTGACGCCTACATGCATACTGATGACAGACGATATAAGTGCGCTGGGAGCGATGGAAGCGATACGTTTGATGGGGTTGCGAATACCGCAAGACATATCGGTCGCGGGTTTTGACGGTTCAGAGGTGATACAGCGGATGTATCCGAGGATCACGACGGTTCAGCAGAACACGCAGTGGATGGGAACGCGGGCTGCGGAGCTGCTATTGGAGCGCATAGAAAACCCAGCCGCGGATGTGCCGCCCATTGAGATTGCACCTGTGACGCTGATTGAAGGCGAGACGGTAGGAAGGTTGGGATAGCCTCCTCTGCCACTGCGGCGGCATTTCCCCCCTACGGGGAATGAGGGCTAGGGGAACGGGTTGCGTTACGGAACAGACTATCCAGGTACAACCGGCGATCCGAAGCCGGTAGAATGTGTATCACGATGGTCCAGGCGAAGCCTGGTCAGGTTTCGAAAGGGCGGATAGCCCTTCGCAGGGTCTGG
>JAITDK010000262.1 GCA_031282605.1 Oscillospiraceae bacterium | reverse complement strand
CGTCAGATCCTCGTTGAGGCTCAGCGCGCGGGCGATCGTACGCGCAACCTGCGCTACTTCCAGCGTGTGCGTCAGTCGCGTGCGATAATGATCCCCGTGCGGGATCACTATCATCTGGGTTTTATCCTTCAGCCGTCTGAAACTCTTGGAATGCAGTATCCTGTCGCGGTCGCGCTGGAACTCCGTGCGCATATCATCCGGCGAGATAGCAAACGCGCGCCCCTCCGTCGCCTCGCTCAACATGGCGTAAGGCGACAGCCGCGCGCGTTCTTCCCGTTCAAGCCGTGAACGGACGGTCATAACGGCGAAACGCGCGGATAACGCACGCCCCCGCCGAATCGTGCAATCGTCATTTTACTGGTTTCAGATACTCCTGTCCCATCCTTCGCGCCAGCACGCCGGGCAGTTTGACGCTGCCGTCCTGCTGCTGGAAGTTTTCCAGTATCGCGGGAAACACGCGGCTGGTCGCCAGGCCGGAGCCATTCAGTATGTGTACATACTCATTCTTGCCGGTTTCCTTACGCTTGACGCGAATGTTGCCGCGCCGCGCCTGATACGCGTTCGCGTTCGACACGGAGCTGACCTCTTTATATATACCCATCGACGGCAGCCACACCTCTATATCGTACGTGCGCGCCATCGACGCGGAGCAATCCTCCGCCGCCAGTTTGCTCAGCCGATACGGCAGACCCAGCCCCTGTACCAGCGATTCCGCCTTACGCGTCAGCAACTCGAAGGCGGCCGGCGAATCCTCCGGCGCGGTGATCATCACCATCTCTACCTTGTTGAACTGATTACCGCGGATCATGCCGCGCTCCTCGGCGCGGTACGATCCCGCCTCCTTGCGGTAGCACGGCGTGTAACCGAAGTATTTCTTGGGCAGTTCGTCCTCGCGCAGTATCTCGTCGCGATGCACATTGACCAGCGCCGTTTCGGCGGTGGGCAGCATAAAGTGCGTGCCTGTCTGCAACATGAACACATCGTCACGGAACTTGGGGAATTGTCCCGCCGCGAATCCGCATTGTTCATTGAGTATGTGCGGCACGAGCATGAACGTGAAGCCGTCCTTCAGATGTTCGTCGATGAAGTAGTTGAGCAGCGCCCATTCCATCCTAGCGCCGTCGCCGGTGTATATCCACTTGCCGTTGCCGCCCAGTTTTACGCCGCGCTGATAGTCGATCAGTCCCAGCGATTCAGCCAGATCGACATGATTCTTCGCCGGGAAGCCGAACTTGGGCGTCTCTCCCCATATGCGCAGTTCCTCGTTGTTCTCCTTGCCGCCGGGGAGGACGTCCTCGTCCGGCAGGTTGGGCAGCGCGAACAGGAATTCGTCGGACTTGGCGGTTAGAGCGTTGATTTTACCGTCCAGCTCGGAGATCTGTTCGCCGATGCGCTTTACTTCCTCGAATATGAGCGCGACGTCCTCGCCGGCCTTCTTTCGCTTGGGCACCTCGGCGGAGAGGGTATTGCGCCGCGCTTTCAGCTGATCGGCCTCGTTCATCGCGGCGCGGCGATCCGCATCCCAGCCAAGCCACTCGGTAAAATCAACGATACAGCCTTTTTTCTTAAGAGCCGCCGCGACGAACTCGGGTTCTCTGCGAATCTGATTGACGTCCAGCATACGGGTTAACCTCCTCGGCCTGCTCGGCTTGCTCGACTTGCTCGAATGGTAAACAAAATAACATATCGAGTATATTATGTCAAGTTGCTCACAGATAATCCGACAAATCCGACGCGAGCGCGGATCGCTCGCCATGTTCCGCCGCAGCGCGCGAACCTGCGCGTCCATGCATGTACGCGCCAACCCGCGCCGCGTCATAAAGCGGCAATCCCTGCGCCAGCAGCGCCGCGATGATGCCCGTCAGCGTATCGCCCATGCCGCCCTTCGCCATCGCGGGCGAGCCGTTAATGTTCAGCGTGACCGACACGTCGTCGGTGATAACGGTGGTTGCGCCTTTGAGCAGTACGACCGCTCCGGTACGCTCTCGCAAACGATGCGCCGCCGCGATCGGATCGGCGGTGATCGACGCGGCGGACGCGCCCAACAATCGTGCCGCTTCGCCAGGATGCGGCGTAACGATGGATCGGGCGGGCGCGCGTCGTCCTGATTCCGCCAGCGCGTTCAGCGCGTCAGCATCCCACACCTGCGGGATGTCGGCATCGAATAGCGGCTCCAGCAGCGGCAGCGCGTTCCTGCCCAGCCCCGGTCCGACGGCGGCGCAAGTCTTACCGTTAAGCGCGGCGCGAACGTCGTCGGCGGTTTCGACGGCGCGCGCGATGGCCTCCGGCGCGAGGGTTTGCACTATCGGCAGCGTCTGAGGCGGACACGCGGCCGTGACCAGTCCCGCGCCGGAACGCAGCGCGGCCTTCACGCATAGCGCGGCGGCTCCGGCCATGCCGGCGCTGCCCGCCAGTATAATCACACTGCCGTAATTACCCTTATGCGAGTTAGGCTTGCGCGGCGGCAGGAACGTTTCGACGTCGTTGTCCTCAAGCGTCACCGGATCGCCGACGGTCACTCCATACGCAAGCGGTATCCCTATGGGCGCGACAGTCAGCGATCCAGTATACTCTCGACCTGGATAGAGGAACTGACCCGTCTTTGGCCGATGAAACGTGACCGTGCGCCCCGCTCGTATCGCCGCGCCGAGTATGCGTCCCGTCGTGCCGTCAATGCCCGACGCGATATCCACAGCCAGCACATTCGCGCCGCTGGCGTTGACCCGTTTGGCCGCTTCGGAATACACTCCGTCCAGCGGGCGCGACAACCCGATACCGAACATTGCGTCGACTATGCAATCCACGTCCGGCAGTTCGGGCAGCGTGTCTGATATTTCGCGAACCGCCGCGCCTACCCCTCGAAGCATGGCCGATTGCTGCCGTACGACTTCGGATGCGTTACCGCCGAGCCGCCATACGATCGCCTCGCCGCCGTTCATCGTAAACATCCGTGCCGCTGCCAGCCCATCTCCGCCGTTGCTGCCTGGTCCGCACAGAAACAGCGCGCGCCGCGCCCCAGTCAGCGCACCTGCGACTGCCGCCGCCGCATGTTCCATAAGCAGCAATGCCGGCGTACCCGTTTCGTCCATGAAGCGGCGTTCCAGCGTGAGCATGTCAGCCGGCGAGATTATGCGGATCATCTAATCAGCCTCCAGGATAACGACCGCGGCGGCATACTCGCCCTGATGGGTGATGGACAGGTGCAACCGCGCCACGCCCAGCGATTCCGCCCGCCTCGCCGCGTCGCCGTGCAAAGACAACGACGGCGCACCGCTGGGAGCGTGCGTTACCTCGATATCGGTCAGCGGAATGTCGCCGATGCCGACGGAGAACGCCTTCAACGTGGATTCCTTTGCGGCGAATATGGCCGCAGTCGACTGAGCCGCCGCTACTCCGCGCGAAGCCGCATACTCTCGCTCGCCAGCGGTAAAACACCGCGCCGCGAACCGGTTCCGCCTCTGCTCATCCTCAAAGGTGCTTATCGGCGCGAGATCAATGCCCAAACCTACTATCATACAGCCATAGACTAACATATACGGCAAAGCATGTAAAGGCATGGCCATCTTCAGTTCGGAAATAACGAGTTATGCGATTTTCGCACGGCATGCGCCTGCATATCGGCTGTCGCTGCAGCGGAAAAGCGACTAAAATCTGCAGGTTATTCTACATAGTCGTGCAGAAATTACAACCATATTTATTATTTCCGAATTGAAGATGGCCATTGCACACCGTTCATACGTCCGTCATATCATATACAAAATATAAGGATGGTATCAATTATGCCAATTATGAAAGGAAAGCATAAAAACACGCGTATGACGGTACGCGGCGCGATGATCGGCGCGCCTGATTCGTGGCGGCGTAAATATATCGAGAACGAAAAAAGGCGACTGGTCAACAGGTCGTTTTCTTTGTTTACCAACAATTGCCTGGCTGTTCGCTATTGCATAGATCGCGGACTGCGATATAATTCGCCGACGATGTCGCTGTTTATGCTGGGTGACAGCTATATAAACTTCCTGGAGAACCTGCCTCATTACCTGACTGTTGAACCTATCGACTACACGAACAGCGGCCGGCAGATTCTTAGACACCTGCCCAACAAGATCGCCAAGATCATGGGCGCCGATTACCGGTATCCGTTGGGCCTGTTAGACGACAGCGTTCTGATTCACTTCAACCACTACCTTACGTTTGCGGATGCGCGCGATAAGTGGGTTCGCCGCTGCGGGCGCGTCGATATGAATAACGTATTCGTTATAATGTCCGAATTGTTCGATTGCTGCAACGACAGGCAGCGTGAACGGTTTCTGCGCCTGCCTTACCCAAAGATATACTTCGCGCTGAAGCCCATAGATCACCCGGACGTCGTCAACCTGAGCGCATACCGGCAGCCGGGTGATTCCGTGCCGCTGACCACTAACAAGATTCGCGCGAACGGGCTGTATCCTTACGAGAACTTTGACCTGACGGCGTGGTTGAACGCGCGCGGCGCGCTGCGGGCAATGGATATACTGCGAGGCAAAATCATTTAGCTTATTCGAGTGAGCCAAATAATCCCCGCCGCGCGCGTTTGGCGGCGGGGTTATTTGGCCCACAGCCGGACATATTCCCGTCATGGTTTGTATCAACGACAGCGCCGTACGCATATGTTGTATAGGGAAAAGGGGGCAATCAACTTGATTAAGAATCTTAAGAATCGCTCCGTTCAAGCGGCCATCCACCAACAAGCCCGAATCCATCATCAAAACCATCTCCATTATCTAGCCCAATTACGCAATCAAGCCCGAATCCGTCACCAAGAAAAGCTCCGCTACCAAGCCCAACTGCGCGATCAGACCCGCGTCCGCCGTCAGAACCAACTCCGTCTTAAAGCCCAAATACGGAATCAAAACCGAATAAGCAATCGGAACCAAACGCCCATCCAAAGTGAACCTCCAGTCAAATCAAAAGAACCTGGTCAACCTCAAATGCCTAATAAAGTTCGAATCCGTAATCAAACCCAAACCCGCAATCAACCCCGAATCCACAATCCTGATATACAGACGGAAGAGCAAGTTCGGAATCACTATTCGGAATCAAAAAAAGCGAGCTTAACTAATAGATCATTCTCACTGTTTTCGAACAACTGCCTTGCGGCGTTTATCTACCTGCTTTGGGATCAAGAATACCGCTCACCGACGCAATCGCTATTTATGTATGCTGAAGACTATCTAGAGTTTCTGGAAAATCTGCCTTATTATTTGACGCTTGATCCTACGGACGTCTCAGACAGCAGCAGTCAGCCGCGTCAAAAAACCGGTTTTCGTTATCCGCTCGGCTTACTGGGAGACAAGGTAACGCTGCACTTCAGTCATGACACAACATTTGCCGAAGCCCGCGAAAAATGGAACCGCAGAAAAACGCGGGTCAACCCGGATGAAATATATGTAGCGATGTCAACAACGCAAGGCTGCTGCAATGTCAACCAGGCTAAACGGTTCATGCGCCTGCCTTATCCCAAGGTATTTTTAACAAACAGGGATATAAATCATCCCGATTCGGTGAATCTGGACAGATTCAGGCAGCCGAGATCGAAAAGCGAGCTCAGTCTATTCAAGGTAGACAAAAACGGGAAACGCCTGTTCGAGTACTTCGACTGGGCCTCCTGGCTGAATTCCCACGGCGAATTGCACGCCAGGGATATCCTGCAAGGCAAGACGACCCTGTGAGAAGCAAAGGTTAACCGTCCACCGCGATCATCTTGCGCCCGTCATACACGGGCGCTATTTTCTGTCCCGGCGGCACGATCAGGAACTCTTCATCGTTCCACGTGCCCTCGGCGAGCATCCGCAGCATCCGATGATCACCGCAAACGGTTTTGCATTCCCAGCTGTTCTCGCTGGCAAAGCGTCGCGCCGTCTCATGGTAGGCTGGACAGTCGTACACCGTCGACTCGATGTAGGTACACGTGTGGTAGTTCTTGATCCATGACAACTCAGTCTCTATCAAGAAATCCGCGTTGTCCTCGCCGTACTTCTCGGCGTATTCGGCGCGACGCTGCCGCAGCATATCGCTGGACGGGATGTGGCCTTCTTCCAGCCAGCCGTACTCAATCCAGCCGTTGTTTAGCCAGTAACACCCACGCATCTGGTTAAACAAATCCAAATAACGTTCCTGCGAACCGAGGAACACGGCGATGCAGTCGTCCGTGCGCGGTACGACCAGCGGCAGTCTGCCCGCCTTCAACCCGATCACGCCGTTCGAGCACAGCCCATACCCCAACGCGATCACGTTCGCCTCGAAATGCGCTTCTTTCTCGGCATACTGCCGTTCCAGCTCGTTGATAGAGTCTTGAACCGTCTGGCGAAGCCTGTCTGGATATGAATGCAACCCTTGGGGCAGCCAGGTTAGTTCGACCGTATGCGGACTTTGCGAGGCATAATAGTTGAGTTCCCGCGAAAATACGCGGCAGCCTATCAGCGCGATACGCATTGCTGCACCTCCGAAGCGGTACCGTTCGCTATCCATTTAATTGAATATGGCGAGTCTCTTGCCATACTGCCGCCAGGCAGTGTATGCTGTATCCATTGTGAAGCGCGCGAGCCGCTATGTCAAGTGGAAATAGTATGGAGGCAGCATATGTCGACATTAACCGTCCGCGAAGGAAACGTCGTCGTCCGTTCGATTGAGTTCATGCCACCGATGCGATTGCTCGATCTGCTGCGCGGCAGCGGCGTACCAGTGCACGCGCCATGCGGGGGCATGATGCGCTGCAACCAATGCGCCGTGGCGATATCGGGTAAACTATCCGAACCGGATGCAGTCGAATCGGCGCTCATTCGGCCGGGAAGCGGCGTGCGTTACGCGTGCCGCGCGACCGCGCTGGGCGACGCTACGCTATTCGCGAAAAATTCACCAGATCAATCCGCGCCTATCCAGATCGAAGGCGTAACGCCGGCCTTCACCGTCTTAAACGGCTTGACCGGCTTAGGCGCGGCTGTGGATATCGGCACGACGACGGTCGCCGCATATCTATACGATATGGTCAGCGGCGAACGCCTGGCGGCGGCGTCCGCGCTGAACCCGCAGGCGTCATACGGCGCGGATGTTATATCGCGAGTCCAAGCCTCAATGGATGGGCACGCCACCGCGCTGGCCGAATCCATAGGCCGCTGCGTAAGCGGCTTGATCTCCGCGCTGCTGGCCGAAAACGAACGAGCGCCGGTCGAACTGCGGCGGCTGGTGCTCACGGGCAACACCGTCATGCTGACGCTGCTGTGCTGTCTGTCGACGAAGCCGTTGTCCGCGATGCCCTTCGTCGCGGAGCAGTTATTCGGCGAGCTGCGTCGACCGGATTCGCTGCGCTTGCCTGATACGGTAGAGGTATACCTGCCGCGCTGCGTCGGGGCGTATGTCGGCGCGGACATCACGACAGCCATGCTAGCGGGCGGTTTGTTCGTCAACGGGCGCGTTCACGGCGGCGCGCCGCTGCTAATGGTGGACATCGGCACGAACGGTGAGATTGCGCTCGCGGCAAACGGCGTATTAACCTGCTGCGCTACGGCGGCCGGCCCTGCGTTCGAGGGCGCTGGCATATCGTGCGGGATGCTTGCCGAGCCAGGGGCAATAGATCGGGTAGACTGGATCGACGGAGCGTTCCGGTTCTCCACGATCGGCGGCGCTCCCGCGCGCGGCGTATGCGGCACGGGGCTGGTAGACGCGGCCGCCGCGCTGCTGGACGCCGGAATCTTGGATGAATCCGGTTATCTTGATGGCGGCGATTTCACATTCCCAGGCACGAATGTGACCGTTACTCAGAAGGATGTGCGTGCGCTTCAATTGGCCAAGGCCGCCATCCGCGCGGGTATGCTGACGCTGCTCGGCGAGACCGGGCTGACGGTCGGCGATGTGGATACGCTGGTGGTGGCTGGCGGTTTCGGCAGCAAGATACGCGCGGAATCGGCGGAGCGGATAGGATTGCTACCCAAAGGATTCGCGGCGAAGGCGCGCGCGATAGGCAACGGCGCTGGCATGGGCGCGGCGATGATGCTGCTCAACGACGATATACGGACGCAGAGCGAGCATATCGACTGCGCGGCGAGGTTGATCGAACTGTCCTCAAACCCGATGTTTATGGATGAATATGTTGAAGGAATGATGTTCGGCGAGTGAGTGAGGCTTCCTCGTCGCCCTATAAGAGAAGAGCCTCCCCAGCCGAAGCCAGGGAGGCGCGGCGTGCAGCCGAGACCTTACTTGGACTCGAGGAACGC
>JAITDK010000261.1 GCA_031282605.1 Oscillospiraceae bacterium | reverse complement strand
TTGGTAGTGAAAAGCCAAGGCGAGCCGGGCTGGCTGAATCTGCGCGAACGCCCGTCGCACGACGCGCGCGTGATCGAGCAGTATCCTAACGGCACTCTGATAGACGTGCTGGGCGTGGCGGGCGAGTGGCTGCATGTCTTGGCGCCGGGCGCGACCGGGTACATGCTGCCGCAGTTTCTCTCGCCCATCGGCGAGGCGCGCGTGCTAACGTCCGACGAGTTCACATTCGGGCGCGACGAGATACCCGTTACAATCCAGCTGCTGGAAACAGGCGAGCGCGCCGATGCGCCTAACAAGGCCGCGACGGAGATTGTCCGGATACTGGACGACCGACACGACGTCGTTCAAACCATCGGCGTGCAATCGGTCGGACAGCTGGATCGCGACGCTAACTTCGTCCTTGAGGACATGAACTTTGACGGGTATCCGGACTTCCGCGTGCTGGCGGATTATGCCGACAACCAGACGCATTATCAATACTGGCTGTTCGATCCGTCCGGGGATCCGGACGACCTGGTTCGTCCATGGCGTTTTGTACGCGCCGAGGCATATGAGATTCTAGAGAACGAGCCTTCGTTCGACGCGCAGGTTCAGCGCATATACACCAGCTCTAGTCTCAAGGATACCGATTGCCCGATTTATGTCGATTCAGTATACGACCTGGACGACGGCGCGCCTAGGCTGATAGAGGCGCTGCACACGTTGATTCCGCCGGACGGCACGCTGCGGTTCCGGCTGTATGAACTGCAGGGCGGCTCGGTTGAACTGATGCACGAGTGGTCGGAGCGGATGGATAACTAGGGTCTGTTCGAAAAATCCCGCATAGGGAATGGGGCGTCTTTTTCGCCCGCGTTGGTAAGAATCCCTTCGGGGTTCTGCGCAGACGCGCCCGCAACCGCGTCGCGGCTCCGGTCGGCGGATCTCCAGTCCGCCCCCTCCACGATCCTTGCGTGGACGAAAAATCTACCCCAATCCCCGCCGCGATCTTCTTCAAACAGACCCTAACTGACCGCCGCCGTCACCATTCCGCGATAACGCCATCGCTGTCGCGCCAGATGGGGTTGTGCCAGTTATGCCCCTCACGAGCCATCTTGCGCACATAGTCCTCGTTGATGTCGACGCCCAGGCCTGGTTTGGTCGGCTGACGCGCGTATCCGTCGCGGAAGTCGAATATCTCGGGGTTGTTCAGGTAATTGAGCAGGTCATACCCCTCGTTATAATGGATGCCCGCGCTCTGTTCCTGGATGAATGCGTTGGGGGCGCAGAAGTCCACCTGCAGGCACGCCGCCAGCGCGATAGGGCCAAGCGGGCAGTGGGGAGCGAGCGCGACGTCGAACGCCTCGGCCATTGACGCTATCTTTCGCGTCTCAAGTATGCCACCGCAGTGGCTGACGTCAGGCTGGATGACGTCGACGCCGCCGCGCGTGAGCATCCGCTTGAACCCCCATCGGGTGAAGTTGCGCTCGCCAGTAGCGATCGGGATATGTATGGAGCGTGCCAGTTCAAGGAATTCGTCCTCGTTTTCGGTGAGGACGGGTTCCTCTACGAACATCAGGTTGTACGGCTCCAGCTTGCGCATGAGGGTTTTGGCCATAGTTTTATGCACGCGGCCATGGAAGTCAACCGCGACGCGCAGTTGATTGCCGACAGCGTCGCGGATTGACGCGACACGGTCTACAGTGGCGTCTAGGAGGTCGTGAGTGTCGATCCAGCGCAGTTGATCCGTAGCGTTCATCTTGACGGCGCGATAGCCTTGAGCCAGGGCCTCGAGCGCGCCGGAGGCTGTGTCGCGCGGGTGATCGCCGCCGATCCAGCGGTATACCTCGATCCGGTCGCGTACCTTTCCGCCGAGGAATTCATACACCGGCATATTGTGGAACTTGCCCTTGATGTCCCACATAGCCTGTTCGACGCCGGAGAGCGCGCTGGTCAGCACCGGGCCTCCGCGATAGAATCCCGTGCGGTACAAGGTTTGGAACGCGTCCTCGATATCGCCCGCGCTTTTTCCGATGAGAGCCTCGCCCATCTCGCGAACGCACGCCGCGACAGTGGCGGCGCGACCCTCGACGACCGGCTCGCCCCAGCCGATCAGACCGGATTCGGTAGTCATCTTAAGGAAGAGCCAGCGCGGCGGGACTTGAAACAGTTCGATTGAACGGATCTTCATTATGCTCGCTCCTTAATGCGTTGAACTGTGGTTTGTTGGATGGGGTTGCACTCCGATAGCCTGTTCCGGAACGCAATCCGCTCATCCTGCCCTCATCGCCTCCGCGGAGGGGGATGCCGCCGGCTCCTCCGTCCCCAACAAACAACCCGGAAGGGACGCAGCGTCTCTCCCGGGTTGATGCCGACTCGTTCAGCGATTTATACGAACGTCCGGTTTTAGTACATCCCGCCCATGCCACCGCCTGGAGCCGCTGGCGGAGGATTCTTTTCGGGCAGGTCGGTGACGAGGGACTCTGTGGTTAACACCATCGCCGCGATCGAGGCCGCGTTCTGCAGCGCGCTGCGCGTTACCTTCGTGGGATCCATCAGGCCGCGCTCCTCCATGTCGGTGTAGTCGCCCTTGAGTACGTCGTAGCCATAGCCGCTCTTGCCTGAACGCTTGATTCCATCCACGATGACCGAACCGTCGATACCAGCGTTCAACGCGATCTGACGCACCGGTTCCTCTAACGAACGCGCGATGATAGTCACGCCCGTCTTCTCATCGCCGTCCGTCGTTGCGAGCAGCTTCGCGACCTCTGGAATCGCGTTGAGCAGCGCTACTCCGCCGCCTGGCACGATACCTTCCTCAACCGCCGCCCTAGTCGCCGCCAGCGCATCCTCGATACGCAGCTTGCGCTCCTTCATCTCGACCTCGGTGGCCGCGCCCACCGAGATAACCGCCACGCCCCCAGCCAGCTTGGCCAGACGTTCCTGCAGCTTCTCACGGTCATAGTCGCTGGTGGTATCCTCAATCTGGCTGCGCAGGCTATTGATGCGGGCCTTGATCTCGGACGCGTCGCCCGCGCCTTCGACTATCGTGGTATTCTCTTTGTCGATCTTGACCTGGCGCGCGCTGCCCAGCATATCCAGGCGAGCTTCCTTCAGATCCAGCCCGA
Organism: Oscillospiraceae bacterium; assembly: GCA_031282605.1. Taxonomy (GTDB): domain Bacteria; phylum Bacillota; class Clostridia; order Christensenellales; family Aristaeellaceae; genus BNUH01. The sequence goes on along the minus strand of JAITDK010000261.1, from coordinate 13,108 downwards.
GTTCCTCGGTGATGACCTGGCCGCCTGTCAGGATGGCGATGTCCTTTAGCATTTCCTTGCGACGATCGCCGAAGCCCGGCGCCTTGACCGCTACGCAAGTGAACGTGCCGCGCAGTTTGTTCAGGATCAACGTGGCGAGCGCCTCGCCCTCAACGTCCTCCGCGATGATCAGCAGCTTCTTGCCGGACTGCACGACCTGCTCAAGCACGGGCAACACTTCCTGGATGTTGCTGATCTTCTTGTCGGTGATAAGGATCAGCGGATCGTCCAGCACCGCTTCCATCTTGTCGGTGTCGGTGACCATGTAGCTGGACGCGTAACCGCGGTCGAACTGCATACCCTCGACCAGCTTCAGCTCGGTCTTCATGGTCTTGGACTCTTCAACCGTGATGACGCCGTCGTTGCCGACCTTCTCCATCGCCTCGGAGACGAGTTCGCCGATGGCGGGATCGCTCGCGGAGATGGACGCGACCTGCGCGATAGCCTTCTTGCCAGTGATGGGTTTGCTGATGCTCTTAAGGCTCTCGACGGCCTTCTCGGTCGCGGCCTCGATGCCGTGCTTGAGGATCATCGGGTTCGCGCCGGCGGCCAGGTTCTTCAACCCCTCGCGGACGATAGCCTGCGCCAGCAGCGTGGCGGTCGTGGTGCCGTCGCCGGCCACGTCGTTCGTCTTGGTCGCGACTTCCTTGACCAACTGCGCGCCCATGTTTTCAAAGGGATCTTCCAGTTCGATCTCCTTGGCGATGGTCACGCCGTCGTTCGTGATCAGCGGCGAGCCGAACTTCTTGTCTAGAACGACATTGCGACCCTTTGGACCCAATGTAATGCGGACGGTATCCGCCAAAGCGTTGACGCCGCGTTCCAGGCTCTTGCGCGCGTCCTCACCGAACTTGATCTGCTTGGCCATGATTATCTCCTCCTATTGCTATGCGGTTCATGTTATACGTTTTGCGTTATGCCGTTTAGATTATTCGACAACCGCGAGGATGTCGCTCTGGCGGACGATGATCAGTTCCTGCTCGTCGACCTTGACCTCTGTCCCCGCGTACTTGGAATAGATTACCTTTTCGCCGGGTTTTACGTGCATGACGATGTCCTTGCCGTCTACATTGCCGCCCGGCCCTACCGCCAACACTTCCGCCATCTGCGGTTTTTCCTTCGCCGATCCCGCCAGCAGGATACCGCTCTTGGTGGTCTCGCCGGCCTCGATGTTCTTGATCACTACCCGATCGCCTAATGGCTTCACGTTCATGATGCGCGCCTCCTTAGCTTGATGCATTGATTGTATTTGACGTAATTTTTATCGCCCATACGCTCTCGCGTTCGGGTTACTTGGTTTTGTCTTTGTTAGCACTCGACGTCAGTGAGTGCTAACAACCATAGCGCAGTATACACGCAATTCGACCGATTGGCAAGCGGCAATAATTGGGATTTTCGGTGAATTGACTTGAAATGCGTACGATTGCTCCGCATTGCTTTCCAAAGCTCGCACATACGAGCTTTTTCGTCCGGTAAAAAAGGGAACCCTTATCGCTTAAGGGTTCCCCGGCCAGCGCGATACGAACAGGCTGACAGGTCTATCCTTGCGGCCTGGATTGAACCGAGCCTGGCTCGGCGGTGGAGCCGGGCCTCGCGGCTTGCGACAGGCTTTCGCGCATATCTGTGTCCGCTATGGTGTTCTGCAGCTGGTAGTAATCCATCACGCCCAGCTTGCCCTCGCGCAGCGCCGACGCCATCGCGCGCGGCACCTCGCTCTCGGCCTCGACCACTTTGGCGCGCATCTCCTGCGTCGCGGCCTTCATCTCCTGCTCGCGGGCGACGGCCATTGCGCGGCGCTCCTCGGCGCGCGCCTGGGCTATCCGTCGATCGGCCTCGGCTTGATCCATCTGCAGCTGAGCGCCGATGTTGCGGCCTACGTCCACGTCGGCTATATCTATTGAAAGAATCTCGAACGCCGTACCCGCGTCCAGACCCTTGCTCAGAACCGTGCGGCTGATCAAGTCCGGGTTCTCCAGAACAATCTCGTGAGTCTCGGCTGAACCTACCGTAGTGACTATGCCTTCGCCAACGCGCGCGATAATCGTCTCCTCGCCCGCGCCGCCGACCAGGCGCTCGATATTCGCTCGAACCGTCACCCGTGCCTTTGCGCGCAGCTCGATGCCGTTCTTAGCGATGGCCGCGACGATCGGCGTCTCAATCACCTTCGGGTTGACGCTCATTTGCACGGCCTGCAGCACGTCTCGCCCGGCCAGGTCGATCGCTCGCGCCTCGTCGAATTCCAGGGGTATGTTCGCGCTCTGCGCAGCTATCAGCGAGTCTATCACCCGGTCGATGTTGCCGCCGGCCAGGTAATGCGCCTCCATCTTGCTCAGTTCAAGGTTCAGCCCCGCCTTTGTCGCCTTTATCATCGGGTTGACCACGCGCGCGGGCGCGATCCTTCGTATCTTCATGCCGATAAGCGTGGTGATCGACACGTTGACGCCGCTCGCCATCGCCGAGATCCACAGCGGGATCGGCACGAACGAGAAGAATATCCAGAGCAGCACGATTATGACGACGACTACCACTAGGAAGAAGAAGATAGGTTCCACAGCTAAACAACGCTCCTTTCGATGTGTCGACGGGCGAATCAATCGTCCATGCGTCCGTTACATATCCGCCGTATCCCTTTTGACGACAATGCGAGTCCCTTCGATCCGTTCAATTATCACCGGCGAATCCTTCGCAATGAACTCGCCCTCCGATACCACGTTCAGCCGTTCGCCCCCCACGTCAGCCATGCCCGCCGGGCGCAGCGGCGTCAAGGTTTTGCCCGCGCGACCCACTTTCACGACGGACAAATCCGTCCCGCCTGAAGGTTCTGTCGCGGTGGTCGATGCGTCGCGCAGCACGAGCGGCGAGCGCGACAACCTACCGTGGCGCGTGCTGCGCGTGATCACCGATATCGCTATGCCCACGGCGGCCAGTATCATCAGGAATACTCCCAGCGCGGCCAACGGCCCGGCAACATTCCATACCATGTACAGCGCCGCAATTAGCAGTGCCGCCCCCGCTGTGCCTGGCAGCCCGAACCCCGGTATAATCATCTCGACAATCAACAGACCCATGCCGACAATCAGGCAGATCAGTATGGGCAGGTTGAGTGATATCCAGTTCAACAACGAACCGCCTCCTTAATCACGTCTATCGGACATTCAGGACATTGATGTGGCTTCCTCCCATGATTTATATCCATTATACAGCAAATGAGAGCGCTTGTCACTTATTTTGACGGATTGTTTTGGGGTTTGAAACCGAACGATTACTATTCACGGTCATTTTCCCAACAAACGACGCGATACGCAAGGCGGTATACCTGTCGATTCGAGAAATATCCGGAAAATGGACGATGCCGATACAAAACTGGGGGTTGATATACGAAGAATTGATGACAGAATCTGAGGAGAGGATAACCCGAACGTCGTAACGTCCGAGGTATAGAGGAGGTTCCGCCTCCTGCCGTACCTCGGACGTTGATGGCGGGGGGAGCCGGGAGCGTAACGAGCCGTTACCATCGCTAGAAGAGTTGCGCGACTCTCCCTATACCAGTCGGATGACGTTCCAGCTATGTTTTGGAATTACAATCTCCAGCTTATCCCCATCAAGTTTACCTGCGTCGCCCGCGATAGGAACGACCTCGCTGGGGTTTGTTTCAGTATTGACGGCGTTCATATCGTCGTGGGTAAGAATGGAACGCGTGACGGCGCGGTACTGCGGGAAACCATGAAGGCTGACACTAAGCAAGGTGTCCTCGCTGAGGTTCTTGTTGACGGCGAATATGGTTAGCCCGCCGTCGTCCGCGAGCGTCGCTGTGGCGTCCAACTCTGGAACAGACTCGATATCCTTGCAGTCATACAGCGGAGAATCGACTATCGCGCGCAGCGATATCCCGCGCCCGAATTGCGACGCCTGCTTGAACGGCCAGTATATCGTCTGCGCCCACGCTCCGCCGCCGTTCACCGTCATGATGGGGGCTATGACGTTGACCAGCTGAGCCAAACAAGCCACCTTCACGCGGTCGGCGTTGCGCAGTAGCGTGATTAGCAGCGAGCCTACCAGCAGCGCATCCTCGAACGTATACGCGTCCTCAAGCAGGGGCAGCGCGCGTCCCCACTTGTCGCGCTTCCAGATTTCCTTGTCCTGATCGCCGCTGTGGAACCAGACGTTCCACTCGTCGAATGACAGACCCAACGTTTTCTTGCTGTGCTTCTTTCCGCGTACGCTATCGCAGATGGACGCTACGGTCTTTATAAACACATCCATGTCTACTGAGCGCGCAAGGAACGCCCTCGTATCCCCAGCGCGGTTATTATAGTAGCGGTGCAGCGAGACATAGTCCACGTTATCATAGCACTCGTCCAGCATCGTCAGTTCCCAGTCGCCGAACGTGGGCATGTCTAATGAGGACGAACCGCACGCCACCAGCTCGATCGACGGATCAACCCACTTCATCACCTTTGCGGCCTCATTCGCCGCGCGCCCGTACTCGCGCGCGGTCTTATGCCCAATCTGCCACGGACCGTCCATCTCGTTGCCCAGACACCACAGCTTGATCCCAAACGGCTCCTTCGCGCCGTTCTTCACGCGCATGTCGCTGTACAGGCTGCCGCTCTGGTGATTCGCGTACTCGACGACCGCGCGCGCTTCATCGGCGCCTCTCGTGCCTAGGTTCACAGCGTACATCGGCGCGGTGTTCGCCAGTTTGCACCACTCAATGAACTCATGCAGCCCGACCTCGTTCGATTCTGTCGTGAACCACGCGAGATCCAGCCGTTTCGGACGTGACTCGCGCGGCCCTACGGAATCCTCCCAATTGAAACCGGAGACGAAGTTGCCTCCCGGATAGCGTGTGACCGGCACGTCAAGGTTTCGCACCAAATCGACGACATCCTTGCGGAAGCCATTCGCGTCGGCGGTCGGGTGACTTGGTTCGTATATGCCGCCGTACACAGCGCGGCCAAGGTGTTCGATGAACGAGCCATACAGTCGCCGGTCGATAGCGCCGATCTCATAAGCCCTGTCCAGCGTCATTTTCGCGTTTTTCATCTATGCTCTCCCATTGATATATTAATAGATACTATCGTATACCCCAGAGCGCTTCGCCGTCGTCCGATAATCCGGTGAACACAGGAACCCACGCGTTCCGCTCCATATCCCATCCGCTCGTGAACACGCCTTGATATCGCACGCCGTTCAGCGTGACGGAATCGACGTTCCACTCGCCGGACGCATCGCCGCGCGCTGTACCGTCGTCATCGAACTGAACGACGATTGAGCGGTGCTGCGTCTTGTTTATGTCGCCGCCGTGGAGTACAACACGCCATTCTCCGTCCAGCGGTATATCAAGCGCCGACGTTTCGCCGGCGAATCTGAGCGGCGAGACGACCGGCCAGCCTTCGTCGTTAAACCAAAACTGGTGCGCGCGATCGCGGAACTCATCGCCAAGCGTGGAGAAACGCGTATGAAATATGAGGTAATAAGCGCCCGTATCGGGGTGGCGGTACGCGCTATTGTGGCCGGGCGATTTATACGCCTGTTGAGGCAGAGGCTCGACGCCGTCCAGCGGCATGAACCTGAACCCGCCCATCAGCTTGACGCCGTACGGCTCGATAGCCTTGTCGTCGAAGTACGAGCCATCCGACCCACCGCAGTCTATCATATCCTGTCCGCGCGCGTCAACGTATGGACCGTCGGGATTTTTGCTGCGCGCCACGCGGATGTTGTATCCGTCGCTGGACTCAAGCCCGCCGAACGACAGAAACAGATAGTAGTAGCCCGTTTCCGGCGCGTATAGGATGTATGAACCCTCTATGCGGCTGTGATTCTTCCCGAGCAGCTTCTTGCCGTAACCTTGACCGGGCAGCGGCAGTCCCGTCGATTCATCCATCTTAAGTATGAATATACCGCCCGAGTACGAGCCGTAGACCATCCACAGCTGACCGCCATTGTCGTGGAAAACATGCGGATCGATGACGTTGGGATGAATCGCAGCGTTGTAGCGCGTGCCGTCGTCGCTGGCGCCCGTCATGCCGGACCGCAGGAATACACCCCTGTCCACGAACGGCCCCTCGGGGCTATCCGACACCGCCAACCCCATGGCGGATAACGGAGACGATCCCTCGCACGTACAATAGTACATGTAATACCTGCCGTCCGCCATCCGTTCGACGCTCGGCGCCCAGAACGTGTTCGTCCTCGCCCAATTAAGCGCGTCTGCCATCTGATTGCGCGCGTCGTCCACGAGCGTGCAGCCGTCCTGCGCGTTGTACGAGATCATTGTCCAGTTCATCAAGTCCCGCGACTTAGCCGCGGCCATGTGGCTGCCATAGATGTAATACCAGCCGTCGGCGTACAGAATCGACGGGTCGTGCACATACGCGTCGGCGAAAGACGGCTCGACCGATTCGGACGACGCATACGCCACAACGCCCGTCGACAAAATCAGCGGAATCCATAGAGCCGACAAAATCAACGCGGAAGCGCGCGCTAGAACCTTCGTCATCCTTTAACACTTCCCGCCGTCATACCGTCGATGATAAACCGCTGCGCGAATACGTAAAGCAGCAGTATCGGCAATACGGCAAAGCAACTGCCCGTTATCATGAGGTCATAATTGTTGCCGTACGGGGTGAACAGCGTGTTTAGTCCTATGGGGAGGGTGTATTTGTTCATGCTGGTAATGACGAGCATCGGCCATAACAGGCTGTTCCACGCGCCCATGCCCACCAGCACCGACATTGAAGACATAGCAGGACCCATGATAGGCAGCATGATGCGGAAGAACACGGCATACTCGTTGCATCCGTCGACACGTCCCGCGTCGAGCAGATCTTTAGGCAGGCCGCTCAGGTATTGCCTAAAGAAGAATATCGCCGACACGCTCGCCAGGAAAGGCAGCATGATACCCCAGACGTTATCCAGCAGACGCATGCTGTTCGCCTGCACATACATGGGCAGCATGAGTATTTCAAACGGGATCATGAGCACCAGCAGCACGCACATGAACAGAACGTTCTTGCCCTTGAACTCATACATTTCAAAGCCGTAGGCTACGAATGACGAGATGAACAGCGTCAGCGTCGTCTGGAGCAAGACGATGACCAGGCTGTTCTTGAACCATGTGAAGTATGAATGCGGCAGCAGCTCGCCCTCTATGGTGACGCCCGTAAACAGATAGCGCCACGACTTTAGGCTCCACTTGGAAAACTCAGGGTTGAGGTTCAGGCCGTTGCGCCATAGCTCGGCGCCGCCTTTGAAAGTGCCCAGCACCATCGCGACGAGCGGTATCATTATGATCGCGCCGAGCGCCGAGAAGAACAAGATCAGCGCGACGCGCGCGGCCGCGCTATATTGCAGGCCGCTTTTTGTCTGTCTGCCTTGCGTTACCGTGCGCGTCATACCTTCGTCCTCCTTGGACCGACCGCGCCGGTGATATACAGCTGCGCGACGTTTATGACCATCGCCCCGACCAAAAGCGCCAGCCCGACCGCGGACGCGTAACCCATGCGCAGCTTCTCAAAGCCGTAGCGGTACAGATATCCCACTATAGTCAGACCATAGTTATGGGGAGAGGTGTTGTTACCGAACACCATGTAGCTTTCAGTAAACATCGCAAGGCCCGCGTATATCGATATCGTCAGCACGTAGATGGTCGTCGGCTTGAGGAGCGGCCACGTTACATGGGTGAACTTCCGCACCGTATTCGCGCCGTCGATCTCCGCCGCCTCGTACAGTTCGTTTGGAATCGATTTCATCCCCGCCATGAAATACAGCATATTCATGCCCGTCCAGCGCCAGCAGCACAGCAGGATCAACGCCAGAAGGCTTGAGTACTCGTTCTTCATCCAGTATATGGCCGGCTTGCCGAACAATCCGCGGATGGAATTCATGAGCGCGCCGGGCAGTTCCGAGAACATCATGCGGAACACTAGTCCCGCCACCACGACGGACGTCAACACCGGTACGAAGTACAGCGACTTAAAAAACCCCGCCGACTTCATAGACTTGCTGGAGATCATATACGCGAACAGCATAGGGAACGGGATCAGCAGCGCGCATGTGATCAGCATGTAGCGCACGGAGTTGAACACCGCCTGGCCGAACACCTTGTCGCCCAACAGCCGCCTGTAGTTGGACAATCCAACCCACTGCACCTGTCCGGGCAGTATGTCCTGGAAACTCATCCGTATCGTGCTCGCCAGCGGATATATGAAAAAGACGGCGAACGTCAGTACGAACGGCAGTATGAACACGTATGGAGCGATCTTCTTTGAATAAAGAAATCTTCTTACTACTGTCATCAGGCCACCTCGACGCAGGCAAGGGCGGCTAATAAAGCCGCCCGCCCGTTGACTTTGTGTTTTAGAAAATGTCGGCTTCGATAGCTTCCTGCGCGGTCTCAAGCTCGCTCTCGGCGTCGAGCAGGTCGATGTATAGGTTATTCCACAGCGTGGAGGAGAAGTAGGAGTTCATCGTCGGGCTGATGGACGTCGACGCGACAAACTTGATCTCGCCCTTTATCTCGTTGAGCGTATCAAACACGTTCGTGAGGAAGTACTTGTTGAACTTGTTTTCAGGATTATGGGTCAGGGCCTCGTCATCCCATACGGCGGTATTGACGGGGTCGAATCCCATCACATCCCAGATCATCGATTCGCCGGTCTCGGAGAGTTTCGCCCAGGTTATGAAATCGCCGGCCAGCGGAATGTCCGGGCAGGTGAGCGTGACGACCGTACCGGTGCCGCCAAGGCCGATTGAGCGCGGCTGACCCACTTCAAACACCGGAGCGGGCGCGATGGCGTACTTGCCTGCCAGATCAGGGATTTCATCCACGAAGCGGCTCATGTACCATTCGGGCATTATGACAGTGGCGCAGACATTGGTGTTCAGCCAAGCCTTGCCTTCCTCGGTGTCAACCTGTCCGCCGGGGCATATATACGCGATACCATCCTTCAGCCACTGCTGCTGTGTCTGGACGGCTTTGAGCAGCTCGGGTGTGTTGATGGTCGGCTTCGGGTCGTCGGGGTTGCTGTTGTCCTGGAAATCAGCGCCCTGCTCGGTGAGCATGAGGCTGGTCTGCCACTGGGTGGTCGTCTCGACGTTGCCCATATAAACGCCGGGCGTCGCTTCCTTCAGCTTCTTGCCCGCTTCGGACCAGTCGTCCCACGTAATGATGGTCTTGTAGTCGATGCCGGCGGCCTCAAGCAGCTCGACATTGTAGAACGCTACGCTGGCGCCTACGTGCGTCGGGACGCCATAATGGTTGTCGCCCTTGGAGTAGATCGACAGGCGGCTCGGCACGACCGTATCAATGTACGGCGCGAGCGCGTCATTCAGCACGACGAGCTGCGGCTGGCCGAGCAGCACGTTCGGGAACTGACCCAGCTCGACGTCGCACAGATCAGGCGCGCCTACGCCGGATTGCAGGGCGATCTTGAGCTTGTTGTGCATGTCGTCGTAACCCAGCACGGTCGCTTCAAGGGCGATCTGCTTGTCGGGGTTGACCTTGTTCCACTCTTCAGCCATCTTGTTGTAGAACTGCGCGTGCTGGTCGATGAATGTCCACAGTGTCAGTTTTGTCGGAGCCGCTTCGGCGGACGCCACGCCCACAATGCCCAGCAGCATAGACAGCGCCATCAGCATGGCTAACAGTTTCTTCATGAATGTCACCTCCAAATTTTTATCATCACGCCGTCCGGCGCAATAACCAGCATGACCTCGCCGTGTTTAGTTTAGGTTATTCTAAATTAATACACCATTTCCTTTACTTGTTGTCAGTATAAAGCATTTGAGGGCGCTTGTCAATGGGAAATTAGACATATACTACAAAATACTGACAGCGCTATTCACTATTCGCGGCGGATGTGTTAGGATAACGCATGGTAGTCGATGAAAAGGAATGAAGGTACGCTGATTGTTGCATATACATGACCTTAGGCAGGGTATACCGATATTCAAGTGCCTCAGCTCGCCGCTTCGCGTGTCGATTCTTGAACTGCTGCGTTCGGAGGGATCAATGAGCATGGCGGACATCGCCGCGCGGCTGAACGTGACAAACGGCGCGCTGACGCCGCATATACGCCAGTTGTCCGATTGTTCGCTGATCAACGTGAACCTCGTCGCGGGCAAGCATGGTCTCACGCATATGTGTCTTGCGCAGGACATGCCGATATTGATCGACGCGCCGCGCGCGGGCAGCCCGACGAACACCTACGAAACCGAGATAGGCGTCGGGCACTTCGCGGGGTATGAGGCGTATCCCACGTGCGGGCTGGCTACGACGGATCACTTGATAGGCCGCGAGGATGAACCGCGCCACTTTGCGTCGCCCGAGCGAATGAACGCGGGCATTGTGTGGATAGGGTTGGGGTACTTCGACTATGTGTTACACAATTTTCTGCAGCCGGATCAACAATTGATCGACCTGCAGATCTCTATGGAGCTTGCGAGCGAAGCGCCCGGCAGTTCCGAAGACTGGCCGAGCGACCTACATTTCTATCTGAACGGCAGGCTCCTGTGCGTGTGGACCAGCCCGGGCGATTACGCCCGTATGCGCGGTATCTATACCCCCAACTGGTGGGATCGCAACTGGAACCAGTATGGGCTGTTCAAGCTGCTCTCGATCGACAGCACCGGTACGTTCATAGACGGACTCAAGCGATCGGACGTTACGCTGGACGATCTGCGCATCTCCCACAGCACTCCGCTTATCTTCAGCATCGCCGCTCCGCGCGAGGCTAAGAACGCCGGCGGATTGACCATATTCGGGCGCGGCTTCGGCAACTATGACCAGGGCATACGCGTCCGGATGCACTATAAACCTAGCGGCTGAGCCAGTCAGACTGATCAACGCTTTGTTCGAGTCCTTCTATGCCCCTATTCGGCGGCGGACTGGCCGACGTTCTCGCTCATCCCGCTTAAGATCGCGCTCATGCTGTCGATCATCTCGTCGTCTTTCAGCCGGAACTTGAACTCTACGCGGCGCGACGCGTCGGCGTTCTCGCTGCCGTCGGCGTTGAGTATAGGCTCGCTGAACGACCGCCCGTTTGCCGTCAGTTTTTCACGCAGCGCCTGCTTCTCTTGCGCCGTCAGCCCGGTCATCTGATTGCTCAAGCAGTAACTCACCACGTTATACGCGCGCTGCTGCGATAGATTCAGGTTAAACTCGTACGAACCTTTTTTGTCCGTGTGCCCTTCTATGATCAACTCCGACACGTATTGGCTGTTATCGCCGTCCAGCAGCGTCCGCACATACGCCGGTATGACCTTGTTCAGCAGCGCCTTTCCATCCGCGCTTATATCCGACGAATTGTAGTCGAATATTATCGAATTGCTCAGCGTGATCGCGCCTGTGTTTTGATCCACGTTCACGTTCGCGCCCGCTCTGGCCAGCGCGTCGCCCAGCTGTGATATGATCGCCGCGCGCACGCCTATCATCTGATCGATAAGCATCTGCTGCTGGCCTATCTGCTGCGTCTGCGTCTCCAGCAGCTGCTTTAACCTGTCGACGTCCAGTTGCTGCAACGCCAGCTCTATATCCTGCTGTGTCAGCCGCGCCGCGGTCTGATCCAGTTCCGCCTGCTTGCCTTCCAGTTGCGCGCGCGTCTTGTCGGCCTCCTGTATCGCCAGCGCCACCAGCGCCTTCTGTTCCTCGATATCCAGCTGCTGCTGCGCCAGCTTCGCCAGTGACTCTTCCAGCTTGAGATTCTTGTCGTCCAGCTCAAACTGCTGATTGGTCAGCGTCGCGTTGGCCAGCGCCAGTTCTTCAGCCTTCTGCGCCAGAAGCGACTCGGTCTGCGCCAGAAGATCCTCTTGAGTGCGCAGCTGGGCTTCCTTCGCCGCGACCTCTTGCTCCCGGTTCTGCTGAGCCGTCATATACTGATTCACATAAAAGAATAACAGCAATGACAGCATTAATAACAACGCGGCCATTACATCTGAATAGCTCATCCAGTAGCTGGCGTTCTCACGGCGGACGACGGATTTGCGGCGTTTCACCTGCATCGCTACCATCCTCCTGCCTTATACCGAGCCGCGCTCTATCGGCAGCCGCGACAGCTGTGCATTCAGCGCTTCTATCGCCGCTTCTATCGCCCTGGTCAATTCGCGCATGTCGCCGCGCATATCCTCGCGTGCGTGCGCGTCATCCAGCTGAGATAAAGCGCCGCGCGCTGCCGGTGAGCGCATCATGGCGTCCAGCGCCAGCGTGATGCGTCCGGTCTGTTTCTGTATGGATTCGTCGAACAACCCCAGCGCGCCCGCCAAACCCTCCTGGATGTTCTCTACGAACGAACCGTACGAGCCCTGCAGCATGTCAGCGCCTTCCTTTAGATCGTGGGCGATGGCCGTCAGCGCCTCGCGTTGGGATTGGGTATGGCTGCCCAGCGTCTCCGCAAAGCCGCGCATCCATAGGTTGTAATCCAACAGATATTTCTCCAGAGCCTCTTGATGCTCCCTGAGCTGCACCAGGTAATCCGCCTGCTCCGACGCCGCGTTGTGCAGACGGCTTAGCAGTTCGCCCGCGCCCGCGTTTTGAACCTCGAGCGACTGGCTGCGCTCGGCCAGCGCGTTCACGTACGAATCGAAGTGTGCGAGCACCTGCCGCGCCACGCGCTGCATCGACTCGGAATCGTTGGTCTGCGCGCCTATGATTTGCGCCGTTGTGCGCAGGTCGTCGCGCAGCATCTGCTGCTGCTTGACCGTCTGCTCTAATGCGTCGCGCAGTCCTCCCACATGGCCTTCCAGCGCTTGATCCATCGCCATAACAAACTGGTTCACCACGTGACGCACACCCTCTATCTGCTGGCGCGTCGTGCCCTCGAGGAAGCGGTCCATCGATTGCGCAACGGGCTGCAGCGCGCGATACACGGCTTTCTCGATCTCTCCTGAGAGGTTTGCGCTGATCTCCTCGCTAAACGTGCGCAGGCTGGCCAGCTGTTCTTGCTGCAATGTGACCAGCTGGTTGGCCGTGTCGATGGGACGCGGCGCGCCATATCGGTAGAACTTATCGATAAAGGCGGCCAACGCAGCGCGCGCACGGCCAACAATCACCTTCAGCAGAATATTGAAC
>JAITDK010000223.1 GCA_031282605.1 Oscillospiraceae bacterium | reverse complement strand
AACTTTGTAAGGTTGTATATAGCGTCGATCGAAGCCAGCGCATCCTTGCCGATGAACTGCCCGACGATGACCGCGTCCGTCGTGGTATACAGCTGCTGGAACAAGCTGCCCAGGAATATCGGGAAGAAGAACGCCAGCATCTTCCTCCAAATAACGCCTTCAGTCATGTCCCGCGCTTTAGCGGAGAGCGTCAAGTATATCCCCCCCCAGCAGCAAAGCGGGACCCAGGGCAAAACCCCGCGCCCCGCTATGCGTATCTGCCCGCGGCGATGTGATTTCACGTTAGAGAGTCGGGTTTACTGAACCAGCGCGCCCTCCAGGTCGGACAGCATTACATCCAGCGCGGTGATGCCGCCTTCGGCCGTGTACCAGACTGCGGGCGTGGCTAGGTAAACGATATGGTCGTTCTTGTACGCGTCCGTCTGAATAACAAGCTCGTTCTCCATGATCTCGCGCGCCAGCTTCGCGCCTTCCGCGTTGATCGCCGCGTCGCGATCCATGACGAAGATGTAGTCGGGGGCCAGGCTGACGATCAGTTCGAACGAGCTTTCGTTGCCGTGCGTGGACGTAACGTCCACGGCGGCCAGATTCTCAAAGCCCACCTCGACGCCGATGATCGAGCAGCGTCCGTCGTTACCCAGCACGTTGAAGCTGCCGGAAGTGCAAATGCCCACCAGCGCGGTCTTGCCCTTCGCCAGGCCGGCGAGCGCATCGATGCGCGCGTCGAAGCCCGCCAGCTGGTCGGCCACCAATTCGGTCACGCCGAATATGGAGGCGATGGCTTCGGCGTTTTTCCGTACGGACGCGACGAGACCGATCGTCGTATCCGTTGAAAGGTACACAACCGGCGCGATCTCACTGAGCGCGTCATACTGCGCGCTGAGCCGCCCGCCTATGAAAATGAGATCCGGCTCGCAGGACATAACGGCCTCCAGGTCGGCCTCCTTGATCGTGCCCAGGTTAATGATCGCGTCGTCGGTGACATATTTCTGCAGGTAATCGATAGACGAACCCTTCGACACGCCGACGACCCGGTCGCCCAGACCAAACGCGTCAAGCATATCCAGCGCGGCGAGATCCATAACCGCGATTCTCTGCGGATTATACGGGACGGACAATTCAACCTGCTCCCTGGCGCCATTGTTTGAAATAATGGTGACGATATCGGACGGCGCTCCAGCGTACGCCGCGGCGGCGGCGCATATCGCAAGCGCGCAAAGAAGTGCAATCAAACCAACCTTTTTCATGTTCACCCTCCGTTTTAATGTAAGTTTAAGCTACGTTGATACTAATCTGACCCTAATAGTAGATTGACAGAGGTTTGCCATTAACCTCGATCATCTCGAAATCAACCCCGTATATGGCGGATAATGTCGTCGGATTCATCACCTCCTTTACACTGCCGAAGGCGGCGATTTTCCCATCCACAAACGCGCAGATGACGTCCGAGTAAAAGGCGGCGTAATTGATCTCGTGCAATACGAGAATCACCGTCTTACCCAATTCGTCGCACAGGCGGCGAATTATCTTCATCATGTTGCTCGCGTGGTAGATGTCCAGGTTGTTAGTCGGCTCGTCCAGCAGCACGTATTCCGTATCCTGCGCGATGACCATGGCGATATACGCGCGCTGCCGCTGGCCGCCGGATAACTCGTCGATGAAGCTGTCCGTGAGATCGGTCAGCTCCATATATTCAATAGCTTGGCGCACCGCTTGATTATCCCGTTCGGTCAGATGGCTGCCGCTGTACGGGAAGCGTCCGAACGCTACCAACTCCCACACGGTCAGCTTCATCTGAATGTTGTTCGTTTGGGTCAGGATGGCCAGGCGTTTGGCTAGTTCGCCGCTCTTCCACTTGGCCACGTCCTTTCCCTCGAACTCCGCGGTTCCGCCGTCGCGCGCGATCAGCCTGGACAGCATGCCTATCACGGTCGATTTACCCGCGCCGTTTGGCCCGATGAACGACACGACCTTACCCTTGGGTATCTCAAAGCTGATATGATCGACGACGGTCTTACCGTCATATATCTTGGTCAACGCGTCGGAACGCATATCACACCGCCTTTCTGCGCATCAGCAGGAACAGGAAGTATACGCCGCCGCCCACTGTGACAAACACGCTAACCGGCACGCTGTATACAAACACATGCTCGACGACGGTCTGTCCCGCCACCAGCGCTATCATCCCAAACAACGCGGAACCCGCGATCAGGTAAGCGTGCCTGTATGTCTTGAACAACTGACGCGACAGATTCGCGATAATCAGTCCCAGGAACGAGATCGGCCCGACCAGCGCGGTGGCGATAGTTATGAAGATCGTAACGCCCAGCAGCAGGCGGCGTATCGTTGCGTCATAGTCGACGCCCAGGTTTATCGCCTGCTCCTTACCCAGCGTTATAACGTTCAGCAGCGCGAGTTCTTTCCTCAGCGCAAATATCACGACCGCCATCAGCGCCAGCGCGAACGTGATGATGTCCGCGTTGACCTTGCTGAAGCTGGCCACAAGCGTTACAAGCAGCGCGTCGTATTCGTTCGGATCCATCACGCGAACCATCGTGGACTGCATACTGCCGAAGAAATTCGCCAGCACCGTGCCGACAAGCAGCACATACAGCACGTTGTACTTGGTTTTCTTGAACAGCCATCCGTATATGATCATCGACGCGAACGACATCACGACCAGATCGACAGCGAACGACACGTTGCGATTGGCGAACGCCACACTGCCCGTGTTGAAGAAGAACACGATCATCGTGTGCACCATGGTGTACAGCGCGTTCATGCCCAGCAGGCAAGGCGTCACGATATTGTTATTGATGACGGTTTGGAATACGACGGTCGCTCCGCCTATGGCGAATGCCGTTATCAGTATGGTTATCAGCTTCGGCGCGCGCAGCTTGAAAGCGTACGCCGCGAATTTGGGATTGACTGAAACCAACATATAAGCCGCGGCGGCGATTAACGCGAGCAGCGACATGACGGCGATCTTGCGCGCGCTGCTCCTACCGACGGAAGCGCTTATGGAACCGCTGATGGAATCGCTGATGGAACCACTTAATGAAGAAGCGCCTTCAGACTCGCCGCACCGCCGGGCGGCTGTAACCCCTTGTCTATGACTCGCCGCTTTGCTGGCCGTCATTGGATGCCTCCTATCGCTCGCGAAGCCTTAACGCGTCCGAGTGAGATATGTTTCCTTCCGTGACTTAGCCGGCGTATCAGTATAGCCACGAACAGCACGCTTCCAAGTATGCCGATGATCAGCTCTATAGGCAGTTCGTACGGCGCGATAACGACGCGGCCTATCAAGTCGCATACAAGCACGAATATCGCGCCTGACAGCGCGGCGTCGATCAGCGAGCCGCGTATCTTATCGCCCTTGAACATTGAGACTATGTTGGGGACGATCAGCCCGATATACGAGACGCTTCCGACCACCACGACGATGCTCGCGGTAATAGCCGCCGCGATGGTCAGTCCGCCGAACAGCACGACGCCGTAGTTAACGCCTAGGTTTTTTGAGAACGTCTTCCCCATCCCCACTATGTTGAAATGGTTGGCGAATATGAACGCTATCACGATCAGCGGCAGCACAAGGTAGACGATCTCATACCGCCCGCGTATCACGAGAGCGAAATGCCCTACCAGCCACGTGGACAACGCCTGCGTCATCTCGTAGCGATAAGCCAGAAGGCTGGTCACGCCGCCTATTACATTGCCGAACATCATGCCTACCAGCGGCACCATGACGGTATCCTTGAACTTGATCCGCTGTATGAACCATATAAAGAGCCACGTACCCGTCAAGGCCGACGCGAACGCGAACGCCGCGCGGCTCCACAGCGTGGAACGCGGCATGAACAGCAGCGCCAGCAAAATGCCCAGCTGCGCGGACGAAAGCGTCGCCCCGGTGGTTGGCGACACGAATTTGTTCATGCATAGCTGCTGCATGATCAACCCGGCCACGCTCATCCCAACGCCGGTGCACAGTATGGCGAGCAATCGGGGCAGACGGGAGATAAGCAGGACGTCCAGTCGGCCTAGCCCTCCGGCAGCGGCGGCGCCGCCGCGCAGGTCAATCACGCCGACAAAAAGGGAGAACACGGACAACAGCGTCAGCGTTCCCGCAAGGATAACCGTAATCTTTCGCTCCTTGATTATACCCACCTCCTATAACCGCGCGTTAACCGCCAGCTTTATCCAAGTCCTACTCAAACCAGCCCCAGTCGGAATGGGGCTTGACAATCAAACCATCTTATGGTACCTTCTAGTTAGTCGTTGCTAACCGACTGGAATGAGAATACAGATTTCCGCGTCGGTTGTCAACGCTTTAAAACAGGGTTTGTCCGATATGGGCAAAAGGTTGTCCGATCGGAGCTTTCCGGGGGGAAGAGGGGGCATGGTGTCATGAACGATCGGGATGGACTCGACGTCGTCAAGGACCACATTGATAACCGCTTCTATGAGGCGATTACGATTGATCAACTCGCGCGGCTCGCGTGCATGAGTCCCAGCAAACTGAAATATAGCTTCCGAACGGCGTTCGGTTCGACGGTGTATCGATATATCATGGAGACGCGCGCCAAACACGCGGAACGGCTGCTGGTTGAAACCGACTTGCCGGTCGCGCGGATCGCGGAACGTGTCGGATATAAGAAGGCAGGCGCGTTCGCGGCGGCGTTCCATAAGTGCGTGGGGAAACTGCCGCGGGAAGCGCGCCGAGGGAATGTCTGCGGCGGACGAATCGACGGCGCGGGGAGGGCTGGGGTATGATCCGGCGGGTAGAATTGGCCATGCTGACGCGGAAGATGCTTCGCGACATGGCGCGGCATAGAATGCAGTTTGCGTCTATATTCCTGATGTCGTTCCTGGCGCTGTTCATATACGCGGGCGTGGGCGGCGACTGGCGCGGGCTGCGGCTCGGTTCGGACGCGTATTATCGGGAGACCAATCTGGCTGACGTTTGGCTGTACAATGACGGATTCACGGACTCCGCCGCAAAAGCCGTCGAGGCGCAGGACGGGGTAACGGCAGTCGAGCGCCGCCTGGAACTGACCGTCTCCGCAGACCTGAACCGAACGCCGACGCTAAACCTGTATTTCATTGAGAAAGGCGATATCTCAAAACCATATATAGTGGAAGGTTCGCCGTTCGACGTCGGCGACAAGGACGGCATATGGCTGGACAAACGGTTCGCGGACGCCAGGGATCTGAAACCCGGCGACGAACTGAGCGGTTCGCTTAGCGGTTATCGGATGACGAAAACGATCCGCGGGCTGATATACTCTCCCGAACAGGTATACGAATCCGGCAACGACACAATGACGCCTGACTTCATGATGTACGGATACGCGTATCTGTCGAAGGACGCGTTCCCGATTCCGTTCCTGTTCAGGTACAGCACGATGCTGATCAAGACGGATGGATCCGCTCATGCCGGGTTAGAGGACAGGTTAGCGGCCGCTCTAGGCGGCGTCAACGCCGGTTACAGTGTCTACCTGGAACAGGCGAACCACCCGAGCGTGGCCGCGTTCAATAGCGAGGTAGAGCAGCATAAGATGATGGGCAACGTCTTCCCTATCGCGTTTCTGGCGATCGCGCTTATGACCATCCTGACCACAATGACGCGCGTCGTCTCCTCGCAGCGGATGCAGATCGGCGTGCTGAAATCGCTGGGTTTCACGAAGGCCGCTATCACGCGGCACTATGTGTATTACGGGCTGTTCCTCGCGCTGGCTGGCGGCGCGCTTGGAGCGGCGCTGGGTCCGCTCACGCTGCCGCCGCTGTTCAACCCGTCTATGTCCAGTTACTATACGCTGCCGGAATGGAAAACCGCGTGGGCCGCCGCATACGTGTGGATGACAGCGCTGCTCGCGGCGCTGTGCGCGCTGGCTACCTGGCTGGCCGTGAGGCGTCTGCTTCGCGGTACGCCCGCCGAGACGCTTCGTCCGAAATCGCCCGGATTATTCCGGCATAACCCGCTGGAGCGATCCAGGCTGTGGCGGCGTTTCGGGTTCAACGCGCAATGGAACCTGCGGGACGCGTCGCGCAATCTCGTCCGCTCGACGATGGCGGTCGCGGGGGTATTCGGATGCTCGGCGCTGGTCATATGCTCGCTTACGATGAGTGACAGCATGGAACGCATGACGCTCTGGCAATATGAGACGATCAACCGCTACGCCGCAAAGCTGGCCATCAATGAAAACGCGACGGAGACTCAAATCCTGGACGCGATTGAGTCGGTGCGCGGCGAGGCGATAATGGAGGCGGCGGTTGAGATCGCGGCTAACGGCGAGAGGAAAACAGGCGCGCTGCTGGCGACCGACGGCACGACGCTGATTCAACCCACGGACGTGAACATGCGCGCGATGGAGTTTCCGCAGGACGGCGTATCCATCACGATGAAGATGGCGCAGAGCTTGAATGTCACGCAGGGCGATATGATCGAATGGCGTGTCTACGGCGGTGATACTTGGCTTGAGAGTACGGTCGCGGCGATATACCGCGAGCCGGTCAGTCAGGGCATCGCAATGCCGCGCGCGTATTATGAATCGCTAGGGCTGTCGTACCGTCCGACGGCTATAATTACGCAGGATGAACCGCCCTCTCCGCCGGACGGGGTGGACTCGATCACGCTGACAAAGGACAGCGCCGCAGGCTGGGCTGACCTTACCGAATCCCTGTACGTATTGGTGTACCTGCTCGTAATCGCCGCCGCGATACTGGCGGTGGTGGCGCTGTATAACCTGGGGCTGCTGTCATTCGCCGAGATGGAGCGCGAGCTGGCCACGCTTAAGGTGATGGGTTTCAAGACCGGCGCTCTGGGCGGCTTGCTGCTGACTCAAAATCTGTGGTTTTCCGCGGCCGGGTTCATTATCGGCGTGCCTGGCGGCCTGGCGTTGACGCGGATGATCGTGGCGTCTTCTGGGGATTCGTTCGACTTCCCGGTCATGCTTGGCGTGCGAACGCTGCTGATATCGCTCGTGTTTACGTTCGGGCTGTCCATACTGGTCAACCTTATGTTCTTCGGGAAGATACGGAGGATCGACATGGTTGAGTCGTTGAAAGCGATGGAGTAGAGGAGTATAATACTAACAGCGACGAACAATAACGAGGATGATTACGGAGATGATCAAAAATGACGCTGTATGAAACCATATTCGCCCGACGGAGCGTCCGGCGATATGACAAGACCCCGCTGGATGAGGCGGAGCTGTCCGGAATCAAGACCTATCTCGACGGAGTGAAACAGCTGCCGGGGCAGTCCGCGCGGTTTGAGATCGTGGACAGCGATAAGCTCAAGGGCGGATTAGCCCCTTACGCCATACTCGCGTTCGCCGACGACGGCGACGCCGCGCGGGTGAACATCGGCTACGCCTTGCAGGGCGTGGATTTGTACCTGCAGAGCGCGGGCTACGGCAGCGTTTGGTGCGGTATGGCGAAACCTAAAGAACCGCAGAGCGATTACCGCATCCTGCTGGGCTTCGGCAAAACGAGCGTCCCGCTCCGCAAGGGGGAGGAAGAGTTCAAGCGCAGCAAAATCGCGAACGTCAGCAATGAGGATAACGACGTCGCCCGCGCCGCAAGGCTTGCGCCATCCGCCGTTAATCTGCAGCCGTGGAAACTGACCTTCACGGACGGCAATGTGACGGTGCGTTCCAGCGTCCGCGGTATCGGCAGGGCACTGCCGGGCAGGCTGTACCTGTTCGATTTGGGCATTATACTAAAGCACGTCGAGCTGGCCTTGGAACACAGCGGCAAGCAGCCGGTGGAGTTCAAGCTCGATTGCAACGGAAAGGACAGTATGGTTCAGGCGCGGTATTGATTAGGATATCGGTAGGATAGCATTAGGGTAACATTAGAATGCCGTTATTGCGAAGCCGGGATCGCCACTGCAAACGCCGTGGACGCGGTGTCGCTGCTTACCGATATGCTTCCGCCGTGCGCCTCGACGATCTCCTTCGCGATAGCAAGACCCAGGCCTGCGCCGCCTGTCTTCGAGGCGCGCGACACGTCTAACCGGTAGAATTTCTCGAATATCACGTCCTGCTTGTGCATGGGGATAGGGTCGCCGTGATTCTCGAAACGAATCTCGGTTCCGTCCTCGTTTTGACGCGCGGTTATCGTGATTTGTGTGTTATCATAGCTATAGGCGGAAGCGTTCTTCAGGATGTTGTTGAACACGCGCGCCAGCTTATCCGAATCGCCGCGCAGCGTCAGCCCTTCCCCGCATGAAACGCGGATGGTCTTGCCATGAGGCAGCAAGATGGGATAAAACTCGTCGGCCAGCTGTTCCAGCATGAATTTTAGGTTGATCCGCTCCTCGTTCAGCGTGATTGCTTGCAGGCTGAAGCGGATGATCTCGAACAGTTCGTCAATGAGACGCTCAAGACGGTTGGCCTTATCCAGCGTGACGCCGACGAACCTGGCGCGCTGATCCGGCGCGAGATCAGGCGATTCGTCCAACAGACTCAGGTACGCGACGACGGAGGCCAGCGGCGTCCTTAGATCGTGCGCCAGGTAGGTGATCAGGTCGCTTTTGCGCCGCGCCTCCGTTTCAGCCAGCGCCTTGGCGCGATCCGCTTCGGCCCTAGCCTCTATATAGAGCGTTCGCTGAGATAGATAGGTTCTGTACGCGACCACGACGCAGACCAGCGATATAACCAGCATCAACGCAATGCCATAGCCCAGCAGCGCGGTTCGCGTGGAACCCCTGATCGAAGGGGTTATAAACAGCATTGAGAAGAAGTTCAGCAGCGTGCCGTTGAACATCGTGTCGATCACCCACACCACGGCCAGCACCGCCGCCATGACGATAATCGCGGTTATCACGCATTTGCGCAGGAATGTGTGCTCCTCATTTCTCAAGTTTGTATCCCACTCCCCATACGGTTCTAATATACCTTGGCCGTTCGGGCGAATCGCGCAGTTTCTCGCGCAGGTGACGGATATGCACCATGACGGTGTTGTTGGCGTTATTCAAGTATTTCTCGCCCCACACGCGTTCGAATATCTCTTCCGCAGGGATGACTTTGCCCGGCGATTCAGCCAGCAGCCGCAGTATCGAAAACTCGATAGGCGTCAATGAAACAAGCCTCTCGTCCAGCGTGCACTCGTGCGAGTCGAGGTTCAGCGTCAGGCCGCGAACAGCCAGCGTATTCTCGCGGCGGTCGCTCTGCCCGTCGTTGTATCGGGTATATCGCCGGAGCTGCGCCTTTACGCGCGCCACCAATTCCAACGGTCGGAACGGTTTTGTCACATAATCGTCCGCGCCGAGCGTGAGACCGGTTATCTTATCGATCTCCTCTCCCTTCGCCGTCAGCATCAAAATCGGGTGCGTGCGCTTTTCACGTATGGCGCGGCAGATTTCATAGCCGCTCATATCCGGGAGCATGACGTCCAGTACGGCCAGGTCGAGCGGGCGTTCCGCCGCGCATATCAGCGCGTCAGCGCCTCTGTAGAATTTATATATGTCATAACCTTCATTCTTGAGATACAACTCCACCAGATCGGCGATTTCCCGTTCATCGTCCACGACCATAATCTTTTCCTTCATATCATCACCGCCGATCATTAGGATAGGGTTTCGCTTGCGAACTGTCAATAGCCCCAGCGGCGCGTTACCCAACGCTATTCTATAGGGAAATCAAAGTATCGATCCGGATACGGTTCATTTCTTAGCGAATAGTGCCAACATTCCCGGTCGTAAGGGTTAAAGCCGCTGTTCTCCATGATTCCCCGCAGTATCTCGCGGTTTCGCGTCGCGGACTCTGACAAACCTTTCGCGCCGTGATGCGAACGTTCGTCCAGCAGATCGAATACGCCGCCCATATCGATAGGCCGCCCGTCCTTAGGATCGCACAGCGTCAGATCGATCGCGCTGCCCCTGGTGTGGCCGGACTTTTCCGCCACGTAACCCAGGCGAACGAAGTCCGTCTTCAAGATGTTGGGATAATGCCTGGTCTTCGTCCTGCCGTCCTCGGGAGAAGCCGCCCATCTTAAGAAGAAATCGACGGCACGCTGCGGGCGGTATCCGTCCCATAACATCAGGGCGTATCCCCGTTTTTCCGCGAAAGACGCGGCGCGGAGGAGAGCGTCCGCCATTTCCCGCGTTCCCACGACGCGGTTCACGTGATATCCGTCAACCACCGTTCCGGTGAAATTATCCTCCGTCGCGTATTTCGCGTCCCAAAACGCTCCGGGCAGCGCGGCGTCCAGATAGACAAAACCCTCCGTCAGCGATACATCTCGCCCCGCCATACCCGACGCGCAGGGATTAAGCTCCGCGTTCCGCATGTCAGCCGCCATTCCTTTCATAATAATTCTCCAGATATTCTTCCAGCGTCCAGCCGTTCTCATGTATTTCACGCGCTATTATAGCGCCCACATACCGATAATGCCAGGGTTCGTAAGGGATGCCGGTTATGCCCTCCTTGCCCTCGGGATACCTCAGGATAAAGCCATAGTCCCAGCAATGCTCGCTCAGCCAGCGGAATTGCGGGGTATTCTCAAAGCCGCCGCCGTACGACGTAACGTCAAAGGCGAGTCCGGTCTG
>JAITDK010000204.1 GCA_031282605.1 Oscillospiraceae bacterium | reverse complement strand
AA
Organism: Oscillospiraceae bacterium; assembly: GCA_031282605.1. Taxonomy (GTDB): domain Bacteria; phylum Bacillota; class Clostridia; order Christensenellales; family Aristaeellaceae; genus BNUH01. Next base: position 2,632 of record JAITDK010000204.1, on the reverse strand, counting down.
GCAGCGCGTTCAGCTTGTCGCGGTACGCATCGGTGGTGATGTCCGCGGAAAACGCAACCTCCAGGTCTATATTCAGCTTGTTCTTGATCAGCTTAGACCAGCGGTTGTTATCATAGGTGTCGCCGTCGAAAAATTGCTGCACCTGTGAAGCCTGGACGCCCCAGGTGATCTTGACGGGTGCTTCGTAGGGATCGGTCGCCATATCCGCAAGTCCGGCGATCGGCGCGCACATCGTGACGATCATCGCGAACGCCAGCAGCGCAAGTCCTATGCGTGTACGTGTCATGCAAGTTTCCTCCTTATTTTATTCGTTTTGACTATTCGCTCTTGGGTTTGCTATATGAATTATACAACAAATAAACAATATCCTCTACTCAATCATTGCGCGAAACCTATCAGTTATTGCGGCGTTTCAGCGCTATACCCGGTACCGATATGCGTTTCCATGGATTCGCGGTGGATTTTCGCACCCGTTAAGTCGAACTAAGGCGTGTTAAGTCGAATTGACCGTGGTTGTCGAATCGGCGGACTCGTGCAGGTTGACATACATCCTGCGGTATTCAGAGGGCGTGCAGGCGTTGCGCTGCTTGAATATCCGGTTGAACGTGCTGAGCGACCCGAAGCCTGAAAGCATCGCCACGTCGGTCATGCGGCTATCCTTTTCGGCAAGCAGCTGTACGGCCTTCTTCATCCGCGCCTCGGTGACGAACGACAGGAACGATGTGTTGGTGCAGCTCTTGAACAACCTTGAGAAGTAGAACTTGCTGTAGCCCATGTTGGCGGACAGAGCCTCGAGCGTCAGCGGCTGAGCGCAGTTTTTGATGATATAGGCGCACGCCTCCGCTATCACGCGGGTGCTCTCGTCGTTAGGCGCGACGCCGCTGTCGCCGCGCGCGTTGTTCATGATGTACTCGCCCATCAGCGCGAACAATTCGAGCAGTCTCGCGTATATCCGCACCTCGGCGAACGGCCTGCCCGAACGGTACGTCGACTGGATATCGAACAGCGCTGACAGCATCTTTTCCGTCAATTCGGGTTCGTCGTCGTCGCGCAGCACTGGCCAGCCGGGGAACAGTCCCCACGTTCTACGGAAGTCATGCAGCGTGGTCAGCAGCGCTTGCGGAAACTGCAGAACCAGCGACGGCCTGTGATCGCGCGCCGCGATGGCGTGGATCTCGCCGGGGGTAACGAACACTATGTCGCGCTCGCCCAGTTCATACACGCGGCGACCAACAACAAACCTATAGTTATTCTGCAGCGGTGCGATAACCTCTACCTCGGAGTGCCAGTGCATGGGGAACTCGATCGGCGCTTCCGCCACGGATATGTTGATCAGCTGATTCTCGTCCCAGTCCAGCTGTTCAAAGTTATTGTACGACGCCTCTTCTTGTTTCATCGTATCGATCCTGCCTGGCGTTTTATACAAACAGTATAACTCGGTCGACGCGTTTTGTCTAGTGAACCTGCGGCTTGCGCCTCTGCTCTCCGTCGCCTGCGAATGGCGGGGGGGGGACTGCGGCGATGAACGCCGCCCGTTTGCGATTCCCCTCGAATCGTGCTACTATATGTCGGCACATGAAGCCATCACATGCAGGGAGACGACCGACAGATGCTGACCGCCACACTCCTGCCCGGCAAAGACAAACGCCTGCTAGGCGGCCATCCCTGGGTATTTCGCAGCGACATAGCCGGCGTCGCGCGCGAATCCGACTGGAGCGCCGCCGCGCCGCTCGCCGAGGTTCGCGCGTCGAACGGCAAGTTCCTCGCGCGCGCTATGTACAACCCCGCCTCTCAGATCGCGCTGCGCGTCCTGACCCGCGCCGACGAACCTATCGACGAGGCGTTCTTCCGGCGCAAGGTAGACAAGGCCGTCTCGCTGCGGCGGCGTTTCGCCGATATCGAGTCTTGCCGTCTCATATTCGCCGAGTCGGACGGGTTGCCCGCGTTCATTGCCGACCGCTTCGGCGGCGTGATCGCGGTACAATCGCTCGCGCTGGGGATCGAGCCGTACAAGGATTGGATCGTCGACGCGCTGATTGACGCGACGGACATCCACAATGTCTGGGAACGCAGCGACGCCCCCGTCCGCGCACTGGAAGGTCTGCCGATGATATCAGCGCTGATGCGCGGCGGCGTGCCCGACATGGTCCCATTCACCGAGAATGGCCTTTCCATGCTCGCGGACGTCAAAAACGGACAAAAAACCGGATATTTCCACGACCAAAGGGAGAATCGCGCCGCCATCGCCCCATATGTTAAGGGCGCGCGGGTGTTGGACTGCTTCACCCACACCGGTTCGTTCGCGCTGCACGCCGCCCGTTATGGCGCGGCGGAAGTCGCGGGCGTAGACATATCGCAGGACGCCGTCGCCATCGCTCGCGAGAACGCGCGCCTGAACGGCATGGACGCCAAGGTTCGCTTCGAGGCGGCCAACGCGTTCGACTACCTTCGCGCGCAGAAGCCGGGAGCGTTCGACACCATTATCCTCGACCCTCCGGCATTCACCAAATCGCGCGCGACGCTGGATTCCGCGCTGCGCGGCTATAAGGAGATCAACCTGCGCGCTATGAAACTGCTACTCGGATCGGCCTCGGGCGGCACGCTGATCACTTGCTCATGCTCCCAGCACGTA
>JAITDK010000094.1 GCA_031282605.1 Oscillospiraceae bacterium | reverse complement strand
CGCCGGGCAGCGCGGGCGCGCCGTTCAATTCGCTGACGCTCGCGATCACACGGCCTTCGCCGTCGAACAGGTAGATGCCCGCCCCATCTCGAGGCAGCAGCGACTGGCGCATGTCGCGCCTCAACGCGCCCCCGTCGAACACCATCTGCACGACCGCGACCGTTTTGCCGAAGTTCGCCGGATCGCACACGCGCACGAGGTAGCAGAACGTCTCCCCCGATGCGGGTTGTGGCGCAGGCTCCTGCATGGGTTCCGCCAAAAATTCCGCCCCGCCCGATTCATTGGTAAAAGCGGAAGATGCCCCGGCATTCGCCGCGCCCATGCCCAAGGAATACCACATCGACTTTTGCGGCGCGACCGTCAGCGGCTCAAACCACGGTTCGCCATGCGCCTCCTCCAGCGAGTAATACATCCCGTCCTCAATCATGAAGCGATTCGCGGGGTTCAGGAACAGCCGCACGCGCATATCCCATATCGCGCGGTTTTCGATGAAGCCGATTATCGTATGGACTTCCGCGCGGAAGTGGTTTAGTTCAAGCGGATCCATGTTGGGCACGGTTTCTTGCAGCAGCGTGCGCGTCCTCCCTGCGGCAAACAGCAGCGACGCGTTCTTCTGCGCCACGGCGAAGTTGTTTTCCAGGATGCCGTACAACTGCTCGAACGCGTCCGCCGCGCCATCGCGAACCGTTTTCCGCTGTCCGGACGTGGCATAGCCGTTGAACATGAGGATGCTCAGCAGGAGCGGGATAACGCCAGCCGCGACGACCAGCAGCGTGATCTTCGCGTTCAGGCGCATCCGCAGCAACCGCGTTCCAAGACTGCCGCCAAACCCCGCGCGCGTCTCTTCGCGCGTTTTCTCTGCTCGTTTCATACGTTTCACGGTTCGGGGCGGCTTGGGGTGTATCCCATGCGCCGCTTGAATTGATAGGAGAAGTAATTGCTCGATCGGTAACCCACGCGCTCGGCGATTACCTTGACGCGCGTTTCGCCTGCGTTCATCAGCGCCAAGGCCTCGTTCAGGCGTACATCCGTCAGGTATGCCACGAGCGTTTGACCGGTTACATTCTTGAACAGATGGCAGACGTACGTCGGCGATAGTTTCAGCGTATCGGCGATCAGCGTGACCGACAGATCCGGGTTCTGGTAGTTGCCGCGAATATAGCGGATAATCCGGTTGACGACTGCGTTATTCGTGCCGGCGTTTATCTTGTGATCGTAACGCCGCACGGCTTCCCGCGCTAGGTCGTATAATTCATCCAGCCGCCTCAACTGCCGGATGTGCTGGTACACGGCGTAACTGTCCTCAAACTGGTCGAACAACTGAATGTGATCCTGTTCCGCCGCGTGCATCATAAGGCCGATGATGGCGTTAAACAGCCGCATCACGGCGGCGGGTGGCGTCGCCTCGTACTGGCGCAGCGTCGCCGTCAGGTCATGGATCAGCGTGAGCAGTTCATCCGGCGTCTCGTTCTTCAGCGCGCGCTGGTAATCCTCAAGCTGTACGGCGCGCAGATCATACGCCCGCGCAATGCTGTGCGCCGAGAAACAGACCGCCCCTGGCGGCTTATAGAAGCAATGATCCATCGCGCGCTTCGCCGTCCGATAGGATTCGCCCAACTGCCGGATGGATGTGACGGGCTGACCCACCGCAACTGAAGCGTCGGCACCGTTCTCGTTCAGGAAGCGGAGGAGCTTTTGACAGCAGCCGGCGACCGTTTCGCGCCAGCGTATCATGGGCACGCGTGTAAACAGGTGCGCGGCGTACACATCGCCAGCCATGAAGCCGATGACGACCGCCTCGTCAGGGTTCAGCGCCGTCTCCAGGAACGCCGCGACGCGCGATTCCATATTTCCCCGCTCGTCCACGCCGTCCATCGGCGCGGACGACGACCCAGACGCCGACGACGGTGAAACGTCCCGACTCTCCACGCGGACAAGGATCGTCGTAATGTGATAGTATTGCGATACGTCTATGTGTTCGGCCAGCAGCCGGACGCCTCGGTTCACCGTCGATGGGGACGGGTTGATCAGTTCCCGCGCGGCCTCCGCCGTCTGCCGTTCGCGGTTCGCGTGGCGCAGCGCGTTCATGCTGCGGGAGATCTCCCGCTGTTCGCGCAGGCTCTTTACGGCGCTCGCGACGGCCTCGCGCACTTCCTCGATTTGGATGGGTTTTTCGATGAAGCTAACGGCGTGGAGCCTGATGGCATTGTGCAGCGCGGGCTTATCCGCATAACCGCTGATGAAGATGACGCGGCAGTCGGGCGAGAGCGCGCTCATGCGCTCGGCCAAGGCGAGTCCGTCCAACTGGGGCATTCGCACATCGGAGATGAGTATGTTCGGTTCCCACTGCTCGGCGAGGCGCAGCGCCTGGACGCCGTTGTCCGCCTCGCGCACCTCGCGGACGCCCAACGCCGCCCAGTCGATCTGATTTCGGATGCGATCCCGAACGAAAAACTCGTCGTCCACCAGCAGTACACGCATTCCGGACACCCCTTTATCGGTCGTGCGAACGAACAGTCGACCGTGCGGATTCTGTGCGTATCGCGTCAATCTTCATGGTTTTATTTATGCCATGATACGATAAAGCGCCTATTTTGTCAAAACTTTTGTAGAATTAAGGTATATATTGCCCCTTTCCTTAGCTCAGGAAAGGGGCTGAGCATATCGTTACGCAGGTTTGGGCATATTGCAATCGGAATACGCCCGCCGATTCAATGTCAGATTCCCTTCGCTTCGAGGAAGGCCGTGAGCTGTATCTTCGTCTGTTCCAGCACGATGTCGAGACCGGCCTGCTTGCACAGCGCGATGTATTCGTCCAGCTTCGCCTCGGTCTCGTCGCCGAACACGCCCAGGTCAAACGAGGTGGCCCATTCCTGGCTGAGGGAGTTCAGCAGCGCGGACTCGGCCTCAAACTCGGAGTTGTCCACGGAGAAGCCGTCCACCGGGAAGCGCAGCGGGTCGACATTCGCCGCGTCGTACTGATCGCGGATCGCCTGGATCTGCGGGAGGATGCCGCCTTCACGCGGGTTCATCTGGCTGCGGAGGCACCACGCCCAGCCGCTCCACGGATACGCGTCCGCGTTGGGCCCGTTGGAGTGGGAGTTCGTGTCGGGATCGTAGATATAGTGCTCGCCCTCAACGCCGCCTTGCAGCAGGTTGTTGATGATCTCATCGTTCTTCATCACGTCAATCGCCAGCGCGGCGCGCTCGGGGTTCTTCGTAAAGGACGTGATCGCCAGCGCGTCATAATTGTACGGGGAGATGCGGGTGTGCGCGGTCTCCGGCATGATGTTAAAGTATTCGGCCTCGATGCCCTTCTTCGCCATGTCGAGGATACTGGAGTTCGCCGCCTTGTACATGCTGATGTTGGACGCTGACTTGGACTCGGCAAACAGATCCGTGATGTGCGTCACGCCGGTTATGGCGTTGCTCGGCCATACGCCGGCCTTCGCCCACTCCGCCATGCGCAGTACGTATTCGCGGTATTCGGGCGTCTCGATCATGTTAAACAGTTCTTCCGGCTTCAAAACGCCGTCCGTCGCGTCGGAATCCCACAGCGCGGAACCGACGGTCTGCCAGGAATTGATGGCCTGGATGAACGTCAGCGTCATCGGGCAGGTGGGGTTCGCGTTCATCGCGTACATGCCCGTGCCCTTTTCGCCATCGGCGACGGCCAGTAGGTACGCCTCGAAATCATCGATCGTCTTGATTTCGCCGATGCCATACTTTTCTCTCATATCCTTGCGGACGACTACGCCGTACGCCTGCTCGTAGTCCGAATCGTTACGCGGTATCTGGTAGATCTTGTCGCGGTACTTCGCTTGTTCCCAAGAGACGGGGACCTGGCTCTTCATCGTCTCGGGCAGCCAGGTGTTCATGAATTCGTCCGTCAGTTCCAGGAACGCGCCGTTATCCGCGTGCACGGTGAACGGCCCGATGTAGGGGTGCGTCATGATAATATCGACGTCTTCGCCGCCCGCCAGCACGAGGGGATACTTCGTCTGGAAGTCGGAAAGCGGGATGACTTCGATATCCAGGGTCGTGTTGATCAGTTCCTTCATGCGCTCGTTCGCTAGGTTGACGATGCGCTCATGGTCTGGGCCTTTCGTGCCCACGACGTAGAAAATCAAGTGGAGTTCCTTGTCGGTGTTAAAACCGGCCCAAGGGTTGTCCTCCGTCGCTTCCGCCAGCGCGAAGGGCGCGGCAAGCGTCAGCGCGAGCGCCAAACACAGGAGCAGCGAGAGTTTCCGTTTCATCTGAAATCCTCCATTCTATTCGGGTTCATTGGGTTTCGCATAGCGTAAAGGGCGGCCGCCCAAGGAAACAAAGTTTAGGGTAACAAAACCTAAAGAGGCAAAGGCGAGGGGGTTCAGCGTCCGGGCTGGCGAATCAGCCCTTCACAGCCCCGATGGTCAATCCCTTTACGAAATAGCGCTGCACAAGCGGATAGAGCAGTATGATCGGCCCGGTCGTGATGACGGTCATGGCCATCTTCATGGTTTCCTGCGGCAGCGACACCATGCCCGACAGCGACGCCGCCCCAGCCCCCATGCTCACAAGGTTCTTCAACGCTTGTATGGAGTTGATCATCTCCTGCAGGAAGTATTGCAAGCTCATCTTGTTTTCTTTTGTGATGAAGAGCATGGAGTTGAACCAATCGTTCCAGTACGCCAGCGCGGAGAAGAGACCCAGCGTAGCCAGCAGCGGCGTAGAGAGCGGAAGGATCAACCGGAAGAAGATCACGATGTCGTTCGCGCCGTCCACTTTCGCGGACTCGGTGATCTCATACGGAATGCTCTTCATGAAGTTTTTGGCGATGATCATGTTCCACACGGAAAAGAGCATCGGGAGCAGCAGCGCATGGTAGTTGTTGCGGAAGCTCAGGTACTTTGAACACAGAATGTACCACGGTACCAGCCCGCCTGAAAACAGCGTGGTGAAGAAGAAGAACAGCGAGAAACCGTTGCGCCACGGGAAATCGCGCCGCTGGAGCACATAGCCCGTCATGGACGCCAAAATCACCGCGATGGACGCGCCCAGTATCGTCACGCACACTGTGTTCCGATACGCCCAGAAGATGCGCTGCGGGCTTTTGAACGCGAGCGAATACGCCTGCAGCGACACTTCCTTGAGGATAAACTGATAGCCGTTGTGCATCAGAGCGGATTCGCTCGTGAAGCTGTTGATCAGGATCAGCAGGAACGGCAGCACGCACGCCAGCCCAAAGGCGGTCACAAGCACATAGCCGATGGCGTTGAACGCCAACCTGTCATTCTGGCGGATGCGGCGTACGCCCGGCGCAGCCAACGGAACGGTTCTGTTCATCGCGCGCCTCCTTCTCGATGATTGATTCTGATGGATTCGGTCAATTCCGCACGTTTCGTTGCGATTCCGTGGCTTCAGGAAGCCGTCCGGCGGAAAACGACCTGATCAAATGGTCGGTGATTCTAGAACAGCGAGTAATCCGGCTGCACCTTACGAATGACGCCGTTGACGATCATTACCGTGGCGAAGCACAGCACGCTTTGATACAATCCCGCCGCGCTCGACATGCCGAAGTCGCTCGTGGAGGCCAGCGCGCGGTAGATGAACAGATCCAGTATGTCCGTCTTGGGGAGGATGGCGGCGTTGTTGCCGATGAGCTGATAGAACAGCCCGAAGTCGCCGCGGAATACCTGCCCGAGCGCCAGCAGGAACATGATGAGCATCGTGGGCTTAAGCCCCGGCATGGTGATGTACCGCACGCGCTGCCAGACGTTCGCGCCGTCGATCGAGGCCGCTTCGTACATCTCCGGATCGATGCCCGTGATCGTCGCCAGGTACACGACGCTGCCGTACCCCGCCATCTTCCACACTCGGAACAACACGAGCAGCACGGGCCAGATATCCTTGTTCGCGTAGATATTGATACGCTCGCCGCCCAGGGTTTCGATCAGGCCGTTGATCATGCCATACTCATAGCCCAGCACGGCTTGCACGATGGCGGCCACCACCACCCACGAGATGAAGTACGGCAGAAACATGAACGACTGGAACACCCGTTTGAACCGCTTGCTCGTGATCTCGTTGATGAGGATGGCGAACACGACCTCGACCGCCATTTCCACAGTGATGAACGCGAGGTTGTACAGCAGCGTGTTACGCGTGAGGAACGCCAGCTTGTTGGACATCATAAGGAAGCGGAAATTCTTGAACCCGACCCACGGACTCCCCAGAATCCCCTGATTGTAGTTAAATTTTTTGAACGCGATGACGATGCCCGCCATCGGCAGGTACGAGAAAATGATCACGTAAGCCAGCGCCGGCAGGAGCATCAGCAACAGGTATTTGTGCTGCCAGAGGTTCCGCGTGAACCGCTGCCAGGCGGTGCGCTCGTTTGGGTTGAGTATAGGGCGAGGCGAAATCACGTCCTGCATCGTCGCGCGACCTCCTTTGCGCCGCCGCCGCGGCTTTCCGTCTTCGTCCGTCTCCATTATAACGGATACAACCGCGGCGCGGCTTGATAAAAATCTGCGCTGTTAATAAAAATCTTGCGGGGTTTTCGTGCTATCTGGCAAATCGTTCCTTCGTATCAAAGGAGCCCAGCGCGTACGCCTTCGCGCCGTAGGTGTAGAACTCGAACGTCTTCGTATCCGGGAAGCCGTAGAATGTACCGCAATCGTGCATAGTGCGCGTATTCATCAGCACGACGCCCTGCTGACCCGATCCGTACGACTCAATCCACGAGTACAGATAGACGTGGTCGTTGATCTTGTAGTATTTGCAGGGCGCGCTGCCCAGCGACCCCGCGCCGGGACCCTGCAGGATCACCCAGGCGATCCCGTACGGCGAGGCGTAGATGTGCTGGCTGGTCATGTCATCGCGATAACTCCAGCCGTACGTTTTGCCGATCAAGTCGCGCGTGGGCTGATGCCGCCACGCGAGCGGCGGGAACGCACCCTCGCGCAGGATCACGCCGCCGAGTATCCGCTGATCTACGTCCCGCGCGAACGGCAGCGCGCCGATCGCCGCGGTGATCACCGTCGCAATATTGTAGCCCAGATCCAGCACGGCGGTCACGGATGTGACGGGTCGGCTGCCCTTGCGCATGTACGCGACCATGAAGATGTTCCGGTCGATCTCGATGGCCTCGTAATACTCCGGATGCTCCACGCCGTCCGCGTCCGTCCATGTAAGGCGATGCCGATCGACGAACGTGTGCGGCAGTCTACCCGCGCCGTCGTCCAGCGCGATCGTAAGCGTTTTGCCGGAAAGCGCGTCCGTGAACGGCAGCCGCCGACCTTCCAGCCCGCCGTGGTTGTACGTCATGCCGTCGACGGCGCGCTCGGCCAGCGCGTAGATTTCGTCCGGCGTCATGTCCGGATTGAACGCGCCGGGGCGATAAGGGCGCAGCAGGAACCTTGAATCCGACGGATGCCTCGGCTGCGCGCGGTCGATCTGCGCTAACCCGGAGGTGGGCGGCGCGTCCTCTTCGTTTGCATCCCCCGGTGAATCCTCGGACAGATTCAACGTTTCGCGCAGATGCTTGGGCAGTCTCGGCGGCCAGGGTTGTTCGACGGCATAATCGTTGGGGATGAATAGATTCGCGGTGCTGCCCGCGTCCTCGCCGAACGCGCCGAACGTGTAGCACTCGAACTGTCCACTTCCGTTGATGCCGAAGAAGCAGCCCACGTCGTGCATGTCCAGCAGGTTCATCAGCGCAAACCCCTGTATGCCCGCACCCTCCGTCTCCACCCAGGAATAGATGTATAGGCGGTCGTTGATCTTCACGTAGTTGCACGGCGAGGACAGAACCGCGCCGCCGATAAAGCTGTTGAAGTCCACGAAGCAGGAATACCATTCGGACGCGTAGATGTGCTGGATTGTGAATTTCGGACCGTATGTCCATATGATGGAACGACCGATGAGATCGCGCGTGAGGGAATGGCGCGCTTCCGGAGCGGGCATGTCTTTGCCCGCGCCCTCAGCGGTTTCTTCGTAAAAATACCCAAAGACGATCTCGCGATCCACCTCGCGCGTGGAGACGGCGTTGCCGATTTTGCTAAAGAACGTGGTCACGAGGCGCGTGTCCGTCTCCAGCACGACGATATGCGCCTGGGGTGGGTTCGATCCGTCGACCTTATGCACGACGAGCAGGGTATGGTCGTCCGCCTTGAGGGTCTCGTAATACTCCACGTGGGATGCGCCATTCTCCGTCCATGCGAGCGCGTGCGCGTCCTTGAACGCGTACGTTAGCTCGCGCCCGTTGTCATAGCGCAGCGTCAGCGTCCTGCCTGACAGCGATTCGTCGAACGCCGGGCGGTTTACGTCCAAACCCCCCGTGTTGTAATCCTTGCGCGCTTCGACGAGCGATACAATCTCTTCCGGCGTAAATTGCGGATACGTATGCCTGGGCATATTATCTCCTTACTCTGTCTTATTCGGACTTTTATCCAGGTAGATGTTCGGCTTGGCTTCCCAATAGCCGTCCGACTCGACGAAATCGCCGAACGCGCCGAAGAGGTAATTCTCGCCGCGGACGCCTCCGGGTGTGCCGTATCCCGTGTGGCCGAACGAGCGACCCACGTCGTGCACTCGGTGGGTATCGATGAGGAACAGGAGACTGTTGCCCGTGAAGCCGGTTCTGGCCATGTTCTGCTCGACGACGCTCACGAGATACAGATTCTCCTTAATTTTGATGTACGCGGCCTTCTCGTCATAGGGCTTCTCCTCCAACATGGCGTTGAAGTCCGCGGCGGGTATGTCGCCCCACTTGACGCCGGGGGGCATCATAACGCGGCAGTAGTCCGCGCTGTAATAGATGTGCACGATCTCGACGTCGGGCGCGTAATGCCAATGGATGCGCTTGCCTATGAGATCCCGCGTAAACGCGTGGCGCTTGCCGTCGGGCGGCTCCAGTCCGGCGGTCAGCGCCGCGCCGAACTTGAACGAGCTGTCGCACAGGTATGGGTATTTCTCGTCAAAGCCCGTGATCGTCGTCACCTGCGTGAACAGATGTTCCTCCGTGTCGAGGATCAGCGTGACGTTCGTGCGCGGCTTCTTCGCCGTCAATTCAAAGTTGACGAAGTAGACGGTCTGCGCGCCCTTCGCGCATTCGTAGCGCTCAATCGTGCCCGCCGTGCCAAACGGCGCGTATAGCAGCGCGTCGCCCGTCTTAAACTCGACGAATACGCCCTCGCCGTCGTCGAACGCCAAACGGAACGATCGCCCCGCGAGGTCGTAGTTCAGCGGATCGCGGTAGCGGCTCATGCCCTCGAATTTGGGGGCCGCGCTATGTATCCCGAAGTACGGCTTCTCCGCCATAATCTTCACTCCCTTCCAACAATCGCCGGTGTTTCCCTTGTTGTTTCCGATCGATGTTCACGCCGAAATTATACCCGGCTCATATCCGGCTTAAATCTGGTTCATACCTGCTGATTTATACCTGCTGATTTATACCTGATAGAAAGGCGGGCTGCTTTCCACCGTGCCGTCGGACTCGACGAACTCGCCGAACGCGCCGAACAGATAGTTTTCCGGCAAATAGCCCTCGCCGCCGAACTGACCCGTATGGCCGAACGAGCGGCCCACGTCGTGCACGCGTCGCGTATCCATCAGGAATAAGAGACTGTTGCCCGGCACGTCGCGGCGCGCCATCGAATGCTCGGAGCACTCGACGAGATACAGCCCGTCGCGGATCTTGATGTAATTCGTGCGCTCGTCATAGGGGTTGCCTTCCCAGCCTTCGCGCTGCTCGGGCGACTGCTCCATCCGCGCGATCATGTCCGGCGTTTTCAGTGCTTTAGAAACATTGTTGAGATACACCTTGAGCATGTTCCCCCCTGCCGAGAAGTGTCTCAAAACTTGTGTGGTGTCTCGGAACACAGTTGACTCAGGAAAGATATCTTTCCTTGATACAGTGGTGACTCTAAGTCTTCACGCTACTTGAGACCAAAACCAATGATTCACCAGATTGCCATGAGCA